>CAZXGI010000052.1:0-16660 GCA_964639965.1 uncultured Rhodospirillaceae bacterium | reverse complement strand
ATAACTCTGATATATTTAAAGCAACAGTGTCCATCTTATTATCCGGGAAACTGCCAAAAATAATATCTGAGACGCCTAAGATCTTTGCTGATTCTTTAGCGCTATGTTTTAGGGCTTGAACATCTTGATTATTGGCACTGTCACGTGACAAGGCCCCAGTTGCAAGGATAATGATTTTAACAGTCACCCCTTCATTGGTAAGCCGGGCAACGGTTCCTCCACATCCAAGAACTTCATCATCAGGATGAGCTGCAACAACAAGGGCTTTCTTGATATTTTCAAAAAACATAACTATTTATCTCCTTTTATGGAGCTGCTGCCAAATAACGCAAAAAATCATACACCTCTATTCTAAAATCCATAGGAACCCTTCGGGTCATAGTATGGGATCCGCCATCCATCTCCTCCCAATGATAATATCCTGTTAAAATACCGAATAATAAACGCGGATCAATTTCAACTTCTATTCTAGGCTTGAGAGATGTTATATCGTTAACAAGACTTACTCCTTGATTTTTGCATGTATTAAATACAAACGCTGGGCTATCTAATTTGGTTCTCAGGCAGACCCAATAATCAAAATTTGTGGGACTTCGCTCGAGCGCCCTTTTGTAGGCAACTTTTAATAAGTTAAGCAAAGGTAGAGGTCTATTATCCAGAAATTTAAATTCTTGTTCGTAATGATATCCTGGAAATGGGTATTTTGCGATATAGTCATTCATCTTTGCCAGATCGTAGGGTTTGGTCCTAACAGCGGTTGCTTTCATATTTTCGAGATTAAGGATGCCCTTACCATTATCTTCTAAAACAATAGAGGCATCTTTATATTTAGGAATATTCAATACGTCGACGGCATCGGCATAACCTCGCAAATTATTATGCCGAGCCAACGGGCCCATGAGTACAAATTTACCGGCAAATGGGATAGCTACTTCGGGATTTAAGCGATCAATATACTCGCTATAGACTCCTAAGAACTGCTGTTTTTTCTGTTCGGCGGCCTGATTCTGTTCTATCTCACTTTCAAAATAATAAGTTTGGGGAAAAGGTCCTGCACCGGTATAGGGAAGTAACGCTGCGGTCGGTCGTCCATTAGGACAGGTCGCGCATATTTTTTCTATTTGTTTTGGGCTAATGTGGTTGTCATTCATATTGACGATTGACTGGTTACCGTGGGTGACCACGCACGCTGTATCGTGGTCTAATTCGGAACTCTCACACGGTATTATATGAATTTCTGTATTTTTGACCTTCTTTGTTTCGAATTGTTCGAATTTAAATCCATCTATTGTCATCCGTCGTGCTAATAGCCCTAAAGCCCCGTTTGTGATAAAGAATCTAACTTTTGGATAAACCTCGAGATACTGCCGAAGAAAAATAGGGTCGTAGTGATCCGCATGAACATGTGAAATATAAATTGCATCAACTTCACCAATAATATTTATAGGATTTTTATCTAACGGTGGATAATGCAACCACGAACCAATATCTGCGCCAGGTGTGAACCACGGATCGGATGCGATTCTAATATCGGGTGTTTCGATTACGGCGCAAGCCGAATAAATATACTTTAGTTTCATAGAGTGTAAGATTAGATTCGTATTTTAATTAGATTTCATTGTAGCAATTCATCTGATATCCATTGGTCAGCTTTGATATTGGTTAATGTTCTTCGCCCCACCAAGCTTTTAATTTTATATGGTTCAATGCCGAATCCTGGACGTTTGACACATAACATATTTTCTTCAATTATAGTCCCTAATGAGATATCAACCGCGGCATGTATGCTTCTGCGGCCTAGTTTGAAGTTATCTAATTCCTCGGTTCTAGGGCCGATTTTAATCCCATCGCCTATGGCAGATTCAAATTCGCGTATCTTTTTTATCATACTTTCAAATTCTACTGGTTCCATCGCAAAATGGTGATCAGGACCCGGTAGTTCGCGATTCAATGTAAAGTGTTTTTCTAATACACAGGCCTCAAGGGCCACAGAACCGAGCGCAATATGATCGTTTGGCGTATGATCTGAATATCCAACCAAGACGCCGAACCGATTTCGCATAGTTTGCATTGCACGTAGATTAGCTAACTCCGGAGGTGCTGGATATAAAGATGTGCATTGTAGCAATATAATATTTTGATTGTTGACCGAATTACAAGAGGTAACAGCGCGTCCAATTTCGTCCATATTTGCCAACCCTGTTGAGAGAATTATGGGTTTCCCAGTCTTTGCCATGGCGGTTATTAATTTGAGATCCGTAATTTCGAAAGACGTATTTTTATAACCGACGACGTTGAGCTCTTCCATTAGTTTAACTGCCTCAAAATCTCCAAGCGATGATAAGAATACGGCACCTTGTTCTTCGACATGGTCTTTTAATTGCGGCAACCAAGATCGTTCGATTTCGGTTTCTTTAATTATCTGATGTATATGCTTGTTAAACCCAGGAACCGAAGGAGTAAATTTAGAGAAATGTTTATCTGCTAAAAATGTTTGAAACTTGACACAGTCTGCACCCGCTGAGATTGCGCTATCAATTAGGCGCCGAGCTAAATCGAAATCACGATTATGGTTTGCCCCTATTTCAGCAATTATAAAACAAGGTTCTCCGTCTCCGACTAGACGCCCACCAAAATTAATTTTCCTCTCATTCGTCATCTCAAATTTCAGAAGGCATCAGATTCAGACATTTGGAGATCCCACATTTGGGGGTCGAAAATTGGCCAATCAAAATTAGTATCAATCGGCCGTATCCCAAACTGTGTTTCAAAACTATCTTTTGTAAAACCCATATTATCAAACATTTGGTGAGCTGGATGTGATTCGTTGTTCCAAAAAGAAACGCTATCTACGTTCTGCCACTTAAATGCTTCTCTTGCGCGTGTTATTAATGCAGACAGAATTTCAGTCTGACCCTCTCGCTGGGTCAAAAGGTCAATAATATGTCCGGTAAATTCATTACCATTATGATAGAATTTTAGAACTATATAACCAATTGGATAGTTATTTTTCCAGGCCCCATATATTTTATAATGGTATTCCGGAGAGTCAAAAAAACGCCAGTTCAAATACCTTGAATCTCGTTTTATCGAGATAATTTTCGAATTTGCTTGAGTTGAATTATTCCAAATTGAATCATAATCTTGATCAAAGCTGAAAATTCTATCTGTTGTAATACTATCATCCATGGGAAGATCTGTGGCTAAAAATAGCTCAAGCGATAATTGATGTGCATAAAATCGTTTAACCGACTGCCAGTCCATCATCCTTTGATAAATTTTCCATATGTTATTATTTGGGAATCCATATATGAATTTTAGTCCTTTCTCTTCGCAGCGGCTCCATATATTTGAGCACATTTTTCGCAGATTTGCTAGATTACGATATGATCTATGGGTGCAAACTTGCATTGCAAAGCCAGCCTTTGTGGAATTCCCATCAAATATTATTTCCATTGGTCGAACAGCGTAATGCCCAATTGGGTTATCACCAGACATAATTAGTTCAACTAAGCTAGGTCCATGCGGTCCGTGTATATTTTGCCATTGCCAGTATTTTAGTGACGTCCCTCGTGGTGCAACTTGCCAAAATAAATCAAGAATTCCCGGCTCGTCTTTTTCAGTCGCCGAGCGGAATTCTATTGCAGTCATTTAATTATTTCACCTAAAGCGGTGGCATTCTGGGCTCCTTTCCATACCCAGCCAGGTGCCGAGTAGGGTTTAACGATGGCATATATTTCTGGGTGACTGTCACAGAACTTTATTATCTCAGGTATTGGTATTATGGGACCGTATGATTTTAATTTGGAATACGCATGTCTGCAAAGAACAAGGTCTTCTGGGTAGTCTACAGTTAAGCGAACATCCATCCTATTTAATGGCGTGGTATCTGGAGAAATGATACCAATCTTAAACTCGTTCTGATTGCGTCGAAGGTATGAGTTGACATATTCACTTCGTTCCTCTGGGGCAGCTTTTTCCCACGCGAGTTCAATGGCCGTCTGAGAATAAATTTCAAATCCCGTTCCTTCTGGCACTCCGTCAACAGCTGTAACATCTTTGTTTTTCTCAGTATGAAGGGCCCATGCTTTAGGCAATAATTCCCAGATCGTAAATGGACATTCGGTTGTGATTCTAAAAATATCAGTTGCAGCAGCAGCCCTACCGCATTGAATAAGGCGCCACATGACATCTTTTTGATCCCCCAAGATATAATTCACCCCATGCTTTTTAGAAATTTCAATAAAAGGAAGGTTTTCTGGGCCTTCAGCTATACCAAGAACGATTTCATCGATTTCACTGATTTTTTTGATGCAGGTGATGATATGATCAAGGATGGTGTAATTAGAAGAGAGGTTTTGCAGTGGCTTACCGTATAAGCGGGTTCCCTGGACACGACATGCCAATGTAGCAACTAATTTTCTAGTCACGTAACATCACTTTCTTCGATTGGATTATTTTTTAAAATAGTACGTTTTACAGTTCTTCCTATTACAGAATCTGGCTTGAAAGTTCCTCTTTCGTCAACAGACCGCAATAAAGTGATATCTTTACTTTTAATCGTTTTACCCCGCTCAATACGTCGGGCGGCTACTGTTCGCTTAAGTGCCTTTTCTCGATATTCGATTTCTTCCTTCTTTAATTGTTCACTCCCATTGCCAAGCGCACCAAATAACCGGTGAAGTGAGTTAACATAGTCTTTAAAAATTGATGGCGTTAGGGCTGAGATATGATCTTCTAACGCGAGGGTGTGATCCAAAGAGATATGTTTTTCAAAAACTCTGACACCCATTGCCATTGCCATTGCTGATATGGATAGATTGTCAGGTCCTTGGCCGTTGGCGTGATCCATAAAGCCAATTTCAGCGTCGAGCTTTCTTTGTAACCCTAATATGCGTTTTAAATTATTCTTGCTTGTTAGGGTTGGTTCGGCCTGGTAGCCGTGCATGACAACTAAGTTATATTCCCGATATTTTTTGAGTTTCAATTTGACTTCAGAAATCTCGATCCCGCCAATAGATATTAATATAATTGAACAATGTTTAATGCTCCAGTCAAAAAGAGTATTCTCGTAGAAACAAGTTGAATGAATTTTTACACCATCAAGCGACAACTTACTGCCAATATTCGCTGATTTTGGCCCCGATATGTCGGCATAAAAATCGATTTTCAATTCAGCGGCTAAACTCCTGATTGATTGCCAATCGGATAAGGGCATTTCAAGTTGTTTGAACAAATTATAGTATTGATAGTTTGGTACTGCTATGTCATCAGCATAAATTATTTGAAATTTAATTGCATCTGCACCAGCTTTGGCAGCTGCTATTACTAATAGTTTGGCTATTTCTGGATTCCCTTCATAACCTTGCGCTGCTTCAGCAATAATAAAAGGTTTATTTTTAATCATTCAGCTAAATTCATTTGTAATGAAAGAATATCTTTTGCTATTAAGATTGGAGTAAGCGGAGCGCAAATGCCTACGACGCCTTTTAACACGTGACACATTTGGTCCATATACATTTGATTTATCTCAGAATTAGACGTTTTAATTACTTTTGGCGATTTTTGGTCAATAGTAAAAAGCTCAACGGCATCACTTGAAACATCCCATTTTATTGTTCCGGCAGTGCCACTGATGTGGTAACGTCGCTCAGCTTTTCGTTGGATATAATCAACATGCAATGTTACAAGCGCACCAGATTTCATTTTTAAGCAAGCGCAAGCGACATCTTCCGTATTTATTTCTAAAGCCCCAGATATTTCCGTAAACCCAACGATTTTTTCAACTGGGCCTAATAGCCAAGTAATGCAGTCAAACTCGTGATTATCTAAAACAATGCCACCACCCAAATCTTTTCGCGCTGAATAACCTTGACGGTAGTCCTCCCAGGGGTGCCAGTCTGGAAGCCATTGGCCCGCTAGTATTTGTGCGCCAGTAATTTTGCCAATTTTATTTTCATCAACAAGCTTCTTTATAAATTGGAAGGATTTGTGAAACTTCCAATTTGAGCCTACATGAGCAAATAATTCTTTCTCAATGACAGTTTTGAGTAGTTTATCCACTCCATCTAGAGTTACGCCTAGTGGTTTTTCAATAAAAAGATGACTGCCAGATTCTGCGCACATTTGGGCTTGTGCGATGTGAAATTTATTTGGACTGGAAATTATTGATAAATCTGGGTTAACCGTGAGTGCGTCGGATAAATTATCGTATGTTAAACCACCAATTTCTCTCGAGAACTCTGCATTACGGGAAGGGTCTATATCAACACCTATAATATCGCCCGCATTCAGTTGTTTAAGATTGCGGGCATGCCGCATGCCAATTGAACCAAGTCCAATCACGATAACTTTTAGTTGTTTGAATTGCTTCACTAGTCCTTATCTTGATTTTCAATAATTCTGATTATGACTGATATAACGTGTTTGATTTCAGAATCTGTTAATCCAGCGTGAATCGGTAAAGATAAGCATTTTGAATAATAAGACTCGGCAACTGGGAACCTAGATTTATCGTAATTATACCTTTTTTGATAATAAGGTTGACGGTGCACTGGTATATAATGGATTTGTCCACCCACACTACTTTTTTTCATTTCTGCGGCAAAATAATTTCGGCTCAAACCTAGTTCATCAAAGTCTACTTCGATGACGTATAGATGATGAGCAGATCGCGCGCGATCAATTGATTCAGATTGTGGCAAAGAAATAGCAGAAATTTTTGAGAAAGCTTCATCATATATTTCAGCGATCTTTCTTCGACGAGCAACGAAATGATCTAATTTTTTAAGTTGGGCATGTCCTAGTGCAGCATGAATATCGGACATACGATAATTAAAACCTAATTCCTGTTGTTCGTAATACCAGGGATTAGTCTGGTCAGAGTCGGCCCATAGGTTGATGTTCCGTTCAATACCGTGATTGGCATATTTTTTTAGGCGTTGATAAAGGTGCGCGTCATTAGTCAAAATCGCACCGCCTTCTCCCGTTGTAATGGGCTTTACAGGGTGAAATGAAAAGACGCTCATATCGGCTTCGACACAGCTACCCACAAGATCTCCATTCTCATACCTACCCCCCAAGCTATGGCTCGCGTCTTCAATAATGCTCGCAGAATTGGCAATTTTACGTATTTTTTTTTCATTACAAGCTAGACCACCATAGTGTACGGGAATAACTGCTTTTGTATCTCTCTTTTCGTTACAAAACACTGATAAGGCCTCCGTGGATAAGCTTAACGTATATGGATCAATATCAATAACATTTGCATTTCCTCCACAAAATAAGAACGCATTAGCAGTCGCGACGAAAGTAAGCGTTGACGTAATACCTATATCGTTAGATTCTAATCCTGCCGCCAAACATGACACATGAAGCGCAGCTGTGCCGCTGCTAACGGCAACCGCATATTTAGCGCCTGTATAATTACAGAGGTCCTGCTCAAATAGTTCAACGGCCGGGCCTTGAGTGAGGTAATCACTTTTTAGTATATTGAAAATCGACTCAATATCATCTTCGTCGAGCAATTGACGACCATAATTTAGGAACCGATTTTTCAATCAATGACCTCACGCAATTGTTCCGCGTTAAACCACTCAGCATTATTGTCACTGCGATAAGCAAAATTTTCGGCAACTTCCTGGCCGCTTTCGCTATCATATTCATTTGAATTTGGATCTCCCCAATCATGATGTGCTGGCTGAATTACGTAGAACGATGAATATTCTCTTGTATTTCGGGCTTCGTCGCTTGGGATCATCATTTCATGGAGTTTTTCTCCAGGCCGAATGCCGATAATATCGTGCTGGCATTTCGGGTCTATTGCCATTGCTAAATCAATAATTTTCATAGATGGAATCTTGGGAATAAAAACTTCTCCGCCACGCATCAAACCCAGACTTTTTTCTACAAATTTTGCTCCTTCCTTCAGCGTCAGCCAAAAACGTGTCATACGAATATCCGTGATAGGTAATTTCCCAGTTTTTTTCATTTGTTTAAAAAAAGGAATAACACTGCCTCTGGAACCAACAACATTCCCATACCTAACGACCGAAAAAACCGGACCCTTATTACCTGATAAGTTATTACCCGCTATAAAAAGCTTGTCTGAACAGAGTTTTGTTGCACCATAAAGGTTAATTGGATTAACTGCCTTATCCGTGGAAAGGGCTAGAACCTTTTTAACCCCGGCATCAATACTCGCATTAATAATATTCTCTGCACCTATTACATTGGTCTTAATGCACTCTATAGGGTTATATTCTGCTGCTGGTACCTGTTTTAGGGCCGCAGCATGGATAACAATCTCTATCCCGTTCAGAGCCCTTCGAAGGCGGTCTTCATCACGAACATCGCCGATAAAGTAACGTAGTGTTGGATGGGTGATATCTTGTCCCATTTCATATTGTTTAAGCTCGTCGCGTGAATAAATTACAACACGTGAAGGCTTGTGTTTATCATAAAGCATTTGAACAAACTCTTTTCCGAACGAACCAGTGCCGCCGGTTATGAGTATTGATTTATTATCAAGGGAAAATATATTTTCAGTCACGTTATCATTCCATTTAATCTAGATTTTTAATTTGGTTAGGAATTACTAGCTTGGTTATTTTTTTGTGTTGTGAGCGATAGAGTTGAAATACTCTCTGCTGCAGTAGGCATGGTACGTCCCAAGAAAGTTTCAATTTTTTTAGTACTTAGAGACATGTCACGTGGTCTTGGAGCACTAAAACCGAAATCAGAAACTAATATTTTTTTGATTGTATTTGAGGAATAGCCGGACTTTTTAGCCAATAGAACCGCAAAATCATATTTAGATAATCGTTCGCTTCCTGCAACGTTGAAAATGCCATTGGCCTTTTTATGGGCCAGTTCTATAATAAATTGGCAGAGAAATTGGGTTGAAATTGGCGTAAAATAGGCATCTGTAAACATATTTAACGTTGACCCTTTGGAAAGATTTTTCAAGATCCAGTCAGAGAAGGAAGTGCGCCATGGCCGTCCCTCGCCGAAAAAATTTGTACGAATTGATAAGGTATGTTCGTAAATTTCAAATGCAGCTAATTCGCCTTTTAATTTCGTTTTGGCGTATGTGTTTATTGGATAAGGTGGTGTTTTTTCGTCTACCTTTGCATTGGTTCCGTCCCATAAATGGTCAGTTGAGATATAGATCAGTGAAATATTTTTTGATTTTGCCGATTCTGCAACGTTCCTAGTACCCATTACATGAACGGTTTCTGCTAGGCTAGGATTTTTTTCGCATTCATCAACATTGGTAATTCCGGCAGCATGTACAATTATATCAGGTTTTTGTTGTTCCACTATTTTTTTTACCAAATATTTGTTGGTAATATCCACAACAAACTCTTCAACCCCTTTTATTCCTAGTTGGTTAGTAAATTTAAGCGCTGATACCTTGCGACCGGATGCCGAAAGTTGATTACATAATTCGTAGCCAAGTAACCCACTGGCGCCGGTGACCATCCAATGCTGTTTTTTATGATTTGCCATTTATAGACAGAATTATTTTTGCTCTATAGTGCCCACGCTACCGCAGTACGGGTGAAATGGTATATCTCCCATATTACAGAAAATTAATTTGACGACTAGCATTCTTAATTTATTAAGTCGGAGCGCTAATCGATTCCAAGGGTATCTCGACTTTCATTGGACGCCCTAATAAGTTTAATAATATTTTTACCCGTTCTTCACCGCTTGAACATTCAAATATTCCCATTTGATCCACTAGGGCGCCTTTAATGATCTGGACGGCTTGACCCGGAGAAAAAGGAATTATCTTATTTATGCTGACATTCCCCTTTTCATCTTCGCGAGCTCGAATTTCATTGATTAATTTATCAGCTAAAACCGCTGGTTTATCGCCGTGGCAAATAATTTGGCTTATCCCAATCGTTGAATTGATTGATCTCCAGTGTTCCCTATGAATGTCAAAGGCAATAAATATATAACGAGGAAATAGAGGTGATTTCACCATGTCTCGCTTACGAGCATGTCGTCGCAATTTTAAATATTGAGGAATATATGTTTCAAAACCTTGTCGTTTTAAGTGAAAAGCGGCTTTTATTTCACTTCGTATATGGGTTTGCGCGGTAAACCACTGCTTCATTTTATTTTCTCGGTTTTTTTTCTAACGGATATTGCGAAATATTCAGGAAATTGGGAGCAACTACCCGTTTTGATCCAACAATGTTGACCAAATTTTCATAGGTGTTCTGTGGGTCGGCTAAATCAGCAATTATAATAATATCAAATTGATCTAGATCGCTAACAGCAGATTTAACAGGAATACCATCAATTTCTGGCTCAGTGTAATTTGGTGCAACGAGGCCCACTAGGTTAATCTTAAGCTCTCGAGCACAGAGAAAAATGATTTCGGTCAGATCCGATCCACCAAAAACAGCAATATTTTTTTGGTTTAGGGAAATCTGGCGTTTAATTATCTCAGTATATTCCTCTTTTGCCATTCTGAATAATTTAAATGATTGAGATAAGAACTGAGCCGTTAAGCGGCTCTTTTCGGCTAAACCCTGTGGCGTCAAATAATAGGCGTAACGGTTTGCTGGCACCTGTGTGACTTTCACAAATCCTTTTTTTGCACAACGTTTCAAATAAGTGTTTGCCAATCCTAATGCAATGCCTAAATCACGGGCGATTGAACGTTGAGTAATTCTTTTATCTCCGTCGACTGCGTTCAGTAATCCTAAGGTGATTTCTATATCATCACTGTTATTTGGTGAGCCAGAATTTTGTGGAGCCATTATCTATAATCCAATAATAGTGTTCAATGTTTGAACAACAAAGCGTTCACACAATGAACATATCCTGTTCATGGTGTGAACGTCAAGCAGGTTTTTTTATTATATGGTTAGAAAAGAATCAAATTAATGATCAGTTTTTAAAAAATATTAACAAATTCAACAATAAAAGAACCATGGCATCTTTAACCTTAAACTAGGGCTCTATTGAAAATTTTATCGGGATTTCACGTATAACGTCCTTTTTTTTGGGTTTTACATGAAAGCGGTGTTTTAAAACTTTAGAATAAAATTGATTTTTGATTGTGTTTTTAATTTTTTGACCAATTTAGACTGAATTTTAGTTTACCTAATAATAACTAGTCCGGCTTGAACATGTTTTTGTAATCGTTGGCCAAATCTTTATTTTGAGCTTTTTTATGAAGGATTTGGTTGCCAATTACTAATACCTCCATCTCACAACCCATAAAACAGCGAAAAGCGTCTTCGGGTGTACAGACGATCGGTTCACCTCGGACATTAAAACTCGTATTGGCCAAGACAGGGCAACCGGTTAATTCATTAAACTTTGTCAAAAGAGCATGGTATTTTGCATTAGTATCGGCTGTGACCGTTTGCACTCGAGCTGAATAGTCAACATGGGTGACCGCGGGTATTTCCGAGCGCTGGATATTTTGCTTTTCTAAGCCAATAAACTCTTTTTCCTTTGTTGTTATCGTTTTTTGGCGTTTTTTGACAATATCTGCCACCAGCAGCATGTAGGGGCTTTCGACTTGCAGATCAAACCAATCGGAGACGTCCTCTAGCCGGACTGAAGGTGCAAAGGGACGAAAGCTTTCTCGGAATTTAATTTTAAGATTTAGTGTTTTTTGCATTTCTGGTGGGCGGGGATCGCCGAGGATTGATCGGCCACCCAGAGCTCTAGGACCAAATTCCATGCGTCCCTGGAACCAGCCAACGGCTTTACCAGCGGCTAGGGCTTTGGCCGTTTGTCTGATAATTTCAAACTCTTCTAGTGTTTCAAATTTTGCCCCTTCAAAAGTCAACCGTTCTTGAATTTCTTTATCACTATATTCAGGTCCGAGATAAGATCCTTTCATGTGATCAGACGATTTTTTTGAGGAGCGAGGTTGATTTTTATGATGATAATAGGAGCAAAGAGCTGCTCCGAGGGCACCACCCGCATCACCTGCAGCCGGCTGTATCCAGATGTTCTTGAACGCGCCATCTCGCACGACCTTGCCGTTGGCTACACAATTTAAAGCTACGCCGCCAGCAAGACAGAGGTTTTTGGTATTGAATTTTCTTGCGAGTGAACGAGTGATCCGAAGAACAACCTCTTCCGTAACGGACTGAATAGAAGCAGCTAAATCCATTTCACGCTCTGTCAACCAAGTTTCGGGTTTTTTTGGGGGCCCCCCAAACAAAGTGTCAAATTTACTGTTTGTCATATGTAGCCCTGTACAGTAATCAAAATAGGACTGATCTAGCCTAAACGAGCCATCTTCTTTGACATCTATGAGGTTGTCTAAGATCTTTTGTGCGTATTTTGGCTTACCGTATGGAGCAAGACCCATCAATTTATATTCGCCTGAATTTACCTTAAAGCCCGTGTAATAGGTGAAAGCCGAATACAGAAGTCCTAACGAATGTGGAAAATGAAGTTCCTCAATAACCTCGAGATTATTGTTTGAACCCATTGCTACAGAAGTAGTTGCCCATTCGCCGACGCCATCCATGGTTAATACTACGGCATTATCGAAAGGTGATGGATAAAACGCGCTAGCGGCATGACTTTGATGATGTTCAGCGAAAAGAAGTTTACTTTGCCAATCAAAATCACCCTTAAATTTTTGGAGTTCTTTCTTGAGTAAATTTTTTTGAAATAACTTGTCACTTAACCAAATTGGCATAGCCATCTTAAAGGACTTAAATCCTTTGGGTGCAAAAGAAATGTAGGTTTCTAGTAGTCGCTCAAATTTGAGAAAGGGTTTATCATAAAAAGTGACGAAATCTATTTCGTTGATATTTACGTCTGCTGACTCCAGACAGTAATTTATCGCATTTTTTGGAAAACGTTCATCATGTTTAACGCGACTGAAGCGCTCTTCCTGAGCTGCTGCGATGATTTCCCCACTTTCAATTAGAGCTGCGGCGCTGTCGTGGTAGAGTGCTGATAGGCCTAAAATCCTCACAGAACTTTCTCTCTAGAAAATCGTATAAATGAAGGGAGCGACAGCGGAACCTTGGCTAAAAACCAGCAAGCCACCAAATAAGGCTAGCATTATAAAAATTGGGAAGAGCCAAAACTTTTTTCGAACTTTTAAGAACAACCATAATTCAAGTATGAAACTACCCATAATTTTCTCTAAAATTGTCTCGTCATTGATTTTGGATCTGGTCCAGGTGGGTCGCGCTTTATCCAATAACTGTTAACTTTTGGATCAAATTCCAGAGATAGTGGCCGCTTACCTAGCAATCGCATAGTAAGGGCGATAGGCGTAATTGTGGTAAAAAATAGAAGGCCCATTATTATGGGGTTCACGAATTTATGCAATAAAAGACCAAAAAGAAACCACAAGTGATTAAAAGGTCCTAAAATTTTTGGTATAGTAAATGAAATCAAAATTAATACGCAGAAACCCCCACAAGCCCATAATCGGATTGGCTGATTGTCAAGAAGTGGCCACAGTCCAATTAATAAAAAAACCAAGGCAAAGACCAAACCAAAAGACTTATTTGAATTGATTTTAATTTGTTTATTAGGGGTTAGATTCTCGTGTGATGCTTGTTGCAGCATATGGTCAATAAAGATCCTTTCAAATATATTAAACCAATTCTGTCAATAACACGTTTCCTGACAAAAAAACAAACAATTATGTATTCACGTATCAGGAAAACTTAATTTAATGCTAAAAATAGAGCCAGCTTAAAATTAGCGTTATTTAGTTGTTAATTTATAAAATATTTTCTCTTTTTATTTTTGTCGTTGATTCTGATCTTGGATATGCTCATTCCACCAAAGGGCAAAGTTCAGCAGATACCAAATTTGTCTTATGGAACCAGATTCCAAAATTTTTTCAATGCCGTGAGGATTAAAAAAATCCGTTTTAGAACAAAATGTTTTTAATACCTCTTCGGCCTTAATACCAAGTTGGTCAGCAAACCAATCATCTATTGGCACTGCAAAACCCTGCTTTTTTCGATCAATAATTTCATCTGGAATGAGTCCGCGAACGGCCTTTTTTAGTATGTGTTTAAGTTCTCCGCCCCGAGTTTTGACTTTTGGTGAGATACTCAGAGCGTGTTGAATAAAATGATGATCAAGAAATGGCACGCGAGCCTCAATACTGCTTGCCATACTCATTTTATCGATTCTCATTAGCAATAACTCAGGTAATCGCAAATTTAGATCTAAATATGACATCCAACTGAGTGGCGATTTATCCCAAGCGAGTTCGTCAAATCTCCTTCGGATTGGTGCAATCACTTCCCAAGAACTTCGCCCGAGGAATTTTTTCTTCAGACGGGGCGATAGAATATCCCATTTGGCATTCTCAGGAAAAGCTTCAGCTCCACCCCAGAAGATTGGTAATCCCTTGCTCGCCCGACGGAGGAACTCAGTGTAGAGTTTGCTGCCAAGTCCAAAAACAGTTAAAATTTTAACACCAAAAGTTTTTAAAGATCTTGGGATTGGTAATTTATTAGCACGCTCTAGATTTAAGAAAATTTTCCAGCTTGGATAACCACAAAATAACTCATCGGCACCTTCACCGACTTGGCAAACTGTAACCCCATTGTCACGTGCAAGCTTTGATACATAATAAACCGGTACACAAACGGGATCTGCGATAGGTTCATCTTGGTAGCGGATCATGTCGGGAAGAAAAGTCAACAGGTCATCCTGACTTAGCAGATATTCATGATGTTTGGTTCCAATTTTTTTGGCAACTATTCGGGCGTACGGCATCTCATCGGCAATGCTTTTCTGATTATCTTTATATCCAATGGAGAACGTTTTGATATCTTTCTCGCCACCTCTCGAGAAAAGAGCAACATTAGTGCTGGAATCGATACCACCAGACAACAAGACCCCGATCGGTACATCAGCAACTTTTCGATAGTTAATTGCTATCTCTAATTCTGAAAGGATTTCCTCAGCAATTTTGTTATCTGGCTTATTTAAATCGGGTTTGATGTTGTCCCATGCATCCCACCAACGTTGGGTCTTTAAATTGCCATTGGCTGTAATTTGGATCCATGTACCGGCGGCTAGTTTCTCGATTCCTTCAAATAGGGTCATGGGTGCCGGTGTTGTTAAAAAAGATAAATAATGAAACAAGGCTTCTTCATTGACGGCTCTCAGGCGATTTGGACCAGCTAGTATAGCCTTAATTTCGGATCCAAAGACAAGGCCACGTTCGTCTATAGCATAATAAAGAGGCTTAATTCCGACACGATCTCGGACGAGCCACAATTCTTCCTTAATATTATCCCAAAGGGCAATCGCAAACATACCGCGGAAACGCTTGACACAATCTATACCCCACTCTTGGAAGGCATGGAGTATAACTTCTGTGTCTGAATGATCTGTTTTCCAGCTAGTGTGACCAAGTTCTGTTAGCTCTTGGCGCAATTCGGCATGATTGTAAATTTCGCCGTTAAACACGATTCTGACACTACCATCTTTGAGGCTCATCGGTTGTATAGCAGTTTCTGAAAGGTCAATAATGGCGAGACGACGATGGCCAAAACCAATATTAGCATTTTTGCTGAGCCAAACTCCGGCGCCATCAGGTCCCCGATGGATCATGGTATCACGCATCTGGATTAGCGTCTTTTTGTCAACCGGCCAGCTATCTGGCGAAAAAGAAAGGATACCAGTTATGCCGCACATCGCTATATACTGACTTCGAAATAATCGAGATACCAGTCCACGAACTTGTGAATACCTTTCTCTATTGATGTTACTGGCTTAAAATTAATATTTTGGTTTAACTCGTTGGAATTAGCCCAAGACGTATCAACATCACCTGGTTGCATTGGCATATAATTTTTTATGGCTTCTCGACCAAGCTTTTTTTCTAGAATCTTGACACAATCCATTAAATTTACCGAATTATTATTGCCAATATTATAGATTGAGTATGGGGCTATACCACTAGTTGCTGGGTCAGGTTGATCACTTTCCCAATTACTATTAATCTTCGGTACTTTTGCGAGAATGCGCACGATACTTTCAACAATATCATCTATATATGTAAAGTCGCGCTTCATATTACCGTTGTTGTATATATCAATTGGCTTACAGTCGAGAATGGCTTTGGTAAATTTAAAAATTGCCATGTCGGGGCGACCCCAAGGACCGTAAACCGTAAAGAAACGAAGGCCGGTAGTAGGAAAATTAAACAAGTGGCTGTATGAATGAGCCATTAGTTCGTTAGCTTTTTTGGTAGCTGCATAAATACTTTTAGGATGGTTTGTGCCGTCATGTTCGGAAAAGGGTATTTTTGTATTACCCCCATAGACGGAACTTGTTGATGCAAAAACTAAATGTTCGGTACCAAAGTTTCTACATGCTTCTATAATGTTAAAAAACCCTAAAATATTTGAATCAATATAAGCACGGGGATCTTTTAAACTATATCGTACACCGGCTTGAGCTGCTAAGTGGATGATCTTATTAATAGTATGATTTTTAAAAATCTTAATAAGTTTAACCTGGTTATTAATATCTATTCGAGCATCTGTATAATTTCCATATCCTTTAAGGCGTTGTATCCTTCGCTGCTTAAGATTAATATCATAGTAGGAGTTTAAGTTGTCGATTCCAACAACCTCATGACCGTCTTTAAGTAGTCGCAATGATAGTTCATTACCAATAA
>CAZXGI010000051.1:0-17251 GCA_964639965.1 uncultured Rhodospirillaceae bacterium | reverse complement strand
TATCTAAGGAGCAGAGGTATGACAGCAACTCAAACAGCATCTGAACAGATCAAACCAAGGCGCAGTTTATTATTTGTGCCGGCTGCAAGACTGGAGATGTTTCCAAAAGCTTTAAACAGTGGAGCGGACATCGTTTGCGTTGATCTTGAAGATTCTGTTGCGGAAGACAAGAAAGAAATCTCACGTGCCGCATCGATTTCGGCTATTGCAAGCAACAATGTTAAAAACATAGATCCAAAAAAAGAAATTTGGATTCGTATCAACCCCGTGCGCTCGTCAACCGGCTTGGAAGATATAATTGCTCTTTTTAATTCGGATATTGTTCCAAACGGTATAATGATACCGAAAGTTACTTCACCCGAAGAAATACGTATATTACGCGATATTATTTCCATAAAACATCCAGAATTAACTTTTCACCCTCTAATTGAAACTTCAAATGGCCTCAAGCAAGCTAATGAAATTGCAAAATCCAGTCATAAAGTAGGTTCAATTATTTTTGGTGGTTTTGATATGGCTGCTAACTTGCGGGTGGAACCAAGTTGGAATGGATTGTTATTTGCTCGTGGACAACTGGCACTAGCCGCTGCCAATGCAAATATTGATTTACTCGATATGCCACATTTTAAATTAGACGATTTATCGGATTTAAAAAAAGAAACGCAAGCAGCGATCGAGATTGGCTTTACAGGCAAGTGTGCCATTCATCCAAAACAAATTGACATTATAAATGATGCCTTCACCCCTACAAAAGCAGAAATAGAAAAAGCTAGGAATTTGATTAGTAAATTTGAAGCCCAAGACCAAGGGTTTGCAGAAATTGAGGGGATATTAATGGAGAAACCTGTTGTCCAACGCCTCTATCGCACTCTAGCAATAGCCGAGCGCATTGCAAAATAATGGAAAAACACGATTTGAGAAAACAATTCCCCAAAATTTATTCCAAAAATGGTGGTAAGGGTGAAAAAACCTACCTCTTACTTCACGGTTTAGGCGCCACTGGCGACGTTTGGCACGGCCTCAGAGACCTAATTGACGAAAAAAATACCGGACAATGGATTATTCCAGACTTACGTGGACATGGCCGCTCAGAATGGTCAAACACCTATGGCCTTGGCGAACACTGCAACGATATAGCTAAATTAATATCTAACAAAAAGCGTGTGATCATTGTTGGACACTCGATGGGAGGATTAATCGGGCTTGCTCTAGCAACCCGCTGGTTCGGAGCAGACATTGCAGGGGCGATCGTTATTGGAACAATCATAAATTGGGATAAAGCCAACACACAAAAATCTAATGAGCTGGCACAAAAACCCATCCGCTGGTTCAAAAAAAAGGAAGATGCGATCGAACGCTATCTAAAAGTTTCCGGATTGTACGGATTGGTTCCGCCAGATTCAGACCAGGCAATTTCAGGAATTATTAAAGAAAAAAATAAATACCGCCTTGCTGCTGATAACGCTGTCGGAACAATTGGAGGGCCTTGGATGAAAATTTTTCTAGACATTGTGGAATGCCCTAAGGTTTTAGCAACAGGTGAATATGACACCATTGTCCCTGCCAAAGATTATCTAAACTATAATCCTAATTCCGTAATAATTCCCAAGGTTGCCCACAATGCTCATGTTGAGAATCCCCAAACAATTCTTGATTTAATCAATCAACTTCAACAAAAAATTTAAAACATCAAAACACCATAAATTTTTTAGGCCACTTGTTGTGCGACTGTTCCTTTCCGAAAGTCTTGTAAAAGGAATACTTCCTCAGATTTTGCTTGTTTAATTGCCCGTTCTTTTACGTGGCCAAATCCACGGATTTGCATGGGAAGCCACGCTATTCTCTCAGCAGTATGATAATTCTCATTCGTCAATCCTTCGATAATCTCGGTTAGAACAGCCTCATAACTGACAATTAGTTCTCTTTCCTGTTTGCGCTCAGCAAGATAGCCAAAAGGGTCAAATAACGTACCACGTAATCCTTTAAAACGTGCCAAAATTCTAAAAACGTGCAGCATAAACGATCCGTATTCTTTTTTAACCAGCTTCCCTGTATGAGGATCTTTGGAAGAAAATAAAGGAGGAGCTAGATGAAACCGCAATCTATATTTACCTGAAAATTGCGCTTCAATTTTTTCTTTAAATTCTTTATTTGTATAGGCCCGAGCAACTTCATATTCATCCTTATAGGCCATAAGTTTATAAAAAGAATGTGCCACACCTTCCAATAACTGTGTTTTCTCTACATCAATTTTCTCGCTGACTTTTTGAACCTTGCTAATGAGCGACAAATAACGTTCTGCATAAGCTTCATTTTGATAAACAATCAGATCTTGAACCCGGTCGTGGATAAATGTCTCGATATCGATCTCAGGATCGGATTCTTTTTCAATTATTCCGATTGAACTAGCTAGCTTTTCTGGTTGATCAGCTGCAACCCTACCCCACGCAAAGGCCTGAAGATTCATTTCCACCTCAACATTATTTAGGCGGATTGCTTCTTCAATTGAACTTCTTTCTAATGGCAAATAACCCTTCTGAAACGCATAACCAAGTTGAAAAGTATTGGACACAATGTTGTCACCTAATAGTTTGTATGCCAGTTGAGTTGCATTAAAAAAATCAACCATTCCATTTCCTAGAGCTGTCGCAATAGCACTAATATAGTTTCCGGCTTCCATCGGCATGTCAGGATCTTCTGCGAATGCTGCCAATGGTACTAAGTGATCGTTAATCACGGCTTTAGTTCGCGTGGCACTCATCGTATTGATGGCTGCCTTACCAGCTGCAACAATCATATCAAAACCTATTACAAGATCACTCATTGCAGTGCCAATCCTAGTCCCAAGAACCTTGTCCGGATCTTCTGAAATAACAACATGGCTCATAACCGCTCCATTTTTTTGCGATAACCCTGTTTGATCTAAAATGGAACATCCTTTACCCTCTAAATGGGCTGCCATGCCAAGGTTCGCGCCAATGGTAACGACACCCGTCCCTCCTATGCCAGTTAGTAAAATGTTATAGCTCTCGTCTATCTGGGCTGGCAAAGGATCAGAAAGACCTTTATCGGGGCGCATGGCGTCGAAAGCATTGGATTCCAAACGACGGAGAGAGCCACCTTCAACAGTGACAAAACTGGGGCAGAACCCTTGAAGACAACTAAAATCTTTATTACAGGAAGATTGGTCCACCACACGTTTTCTGCCGAGCGGTGTTGCTAAGGGACGGATCGCAACACAGTTCGATATCGCGTTGCAGTCTCCACATCCCTCGCAAACAACATCATTAATAAATACGCGCCGCGCCGGATCCGGATATTGGCCTCGTTTTCGACGTCGGCGTTTTTCAGCAGCGCATGTTTGATCATAGATAATCGCTGTCACTCCGGAGGTTTCACGTAATTCCAGCTGCAATCTTTCGAGTTCGCGGCGATGAAAAATCTCTACCTGCGGGGCCCAATCCAAGTTAGGTGCATATTTATCAGGCTCATCAGAAACGACCAATATTCTGCCAACACCTTCAGCAGAAATTTGTTTCGAAATAGTCCACGGATAAAGGTCTCCGTCCATGGATTGGCCACCAGTTAGTGCGACAGCGTCATTAAATAAAATCTTGTAAGTTATATTGACACCAGACGAAACGGCGGCACGTATAGCCATTAAACCTGAATGGTAATATGTTCCATCACCAATGTTTTGAAAAACATGCTTTGCCGTGGTAAATGGCGCCTGTCCTATCCATGTACCACCTTCACCACCCATATGAGTATAAGCGGCTGTCTGCCTATCCATATAAACTGCCATGGTATGGCAGCCAATTCCAGCGAGAGCACGGCTACCCTCTGGGACTTTTGTTGAAGTATTATGGGGGCAACCTGCACAGAACCAGGGTGACCGTTCTGGTGGCGCAGCCGGCAGGTTGGAATTCAACGTATGCGATTTGATCTTGGCTGCAGCCTCAACCAAACAATTATCGGCACCCTCTTCAAAAAATCGGTTGGCAATAATCTGAGCAATCAATGTTCCATTAAGTTCACCGTATTCGGGCACGAGAAGGTTGCCATTACCATCTTTCTTGCCGGTAAGACGAGGTCTTAAGTTTTCTGGGATGTCATAAATAATACGAGCCAGCTGATCTTCAATCAAATTTCGTTTTTCCTCAATGACCATAACCTCATCAAAGCCTGCAACCCACTCACGAATTCGAGTTGGCTCCAACGGCCAAGGCATTGCTATTTTGAAAACACCAATACCCAAACTAGATCGTTCACGTTGGTTTAGACCCAATTCCTCAAAAGCTTGGCAGACATTGAGCCATGCTTTACCTGGAGCAACAATCCCTAGCCGTTTTTTAGTCACAGGATGACTGATGCGGTCTAAGTTATTCTCTCTGACAAATTCCTGAGCTGCTTTGAGTTTTATTGTTATTAAGCGTTTTTCTTGCTCCACTGGCCCATCAGGCCAACGAATATGAACCCCATCATCTGGGAAAATAAAATTAGCGGGTAGTTTTATATCAACCCTATCCGGATCAATTGACACTGAGGCTGCACTTTCTATGATATCACCTACACACTTAAATCCCGTCCAGCATCCAGAAAAACGAGACATCGCAATTCCAATCAAACCAAAATCAATATATTCTTGGACACTAGCCGGATATAAGATGGGTATCATTGCTGCCATTAACGCTTGCTCTGACTGATGCGCAGTCGTCGAAGATTTTGCACCCTGATCATCGCCTGCTAGAACCAGCACTCCCCCATTTGGGGATGTGCCCGCTAAGTTACCGTGTTTGAGTGCGTCGCCAGACCTATCAACGCCCGGTCCCTTCCCGTACCAGATCGCAAATACGCCATCATACTTTGCTTGTTCATCGTCTGATTCCCAAATTCCTACCTGCTGGGTTCCCCAGCAGGCAGTTGCTGCCATATCTTCATTAATACCAGCTTGAAATCGAATGTGATGCTGTTCAAGAAAATTGGACGCCTTCATAAGCTCGGTATCATAACCCCCTACTGGGGATCCACGATACCCCGTAATATAACCAGCCGTATTGATTGAATTCACCAAATCACGTTGACGTTGCAACATGGGCAAACGAACCAAGGCCTGCGTGCCCGTCACAAAAATCCGCCCCGAATTAGCGCTATATTTCGTATCTAAAGATAGAGGATTTTTTCCACCCAACAACACTCTCCCAAAACCTAATCAAACTCTATTCGTTGTTATTATTTCTAACTATCCCAGCTTCTCGATTTTCTACCCGGATCAGGTAAATTCCACTTAACAGAATTATAGTAGCACCAGTCCAAACAAATCCATCTGGGATATCTCCCCATATCAGGTAACCAGAAACAATAGCAAATAATATAAGTGTATACTCAAAAGGTGCCACAACACCAAGTGGGGCACACATGAACGCTCTAGTCATGCCAATATATCCTATTAGTGTACTAACAGCCATAGCAGCATAAATCGCAAGATCAAAATAAGATATTGGTCGCCATACAAAAGGAAGAATAAAACTCGATAAAATGGCCATTCCTAGCATAGTGTAATAAATAAGGCTCAATGCTGTCTCTGTACCCCGGAGCCAACGTGTCGTCAGATTAAGGGCTGCAAAAGCGGCGCCCGCAAGCAGCGCCAGCACTCCAACAGGTTGAAAAACTCCTATCCCCGGTCGAAGCGTTATTATTACACCGATAAATCCTGCAATGACCGCGAACCATCTATGGAAACCCACTTTCTCTTTAAAAACTGGAACGGACATGGCAGTAGTTATAAACACAGAACTGAAAACAATGACCGTGACATCTGCTAACGGCATTTCAGCCAATGCAATCAGAATCAAAATTGGACCAGAAAACGAAAGCAACAACCTCAAAATATGAGCCCTAGGACGAAATGTTTTTATCTGCGAACCTCGTTTAGTCAGCAAGATCCAAACCGTCATCAAAATGATAATAATCCAACCCTTGACAGCAATCACTTGAAATGCAGAGTAATCTTTGGCCATAAGCCATTTTCCAAATGCATCACTACCGGCTATACCCATCATTCCAAAAATCATTAAACCAATACCTTTTAAATTCTGACTGCTTTTAATTCTTGTTGTCATGTTTTTCCCCAACACCCAGCTTTACTACAGCAATTCTAACCAGATTAAAGATAGTGTGTAATTGGATATACATTTTTACAAGGCTCTACTTTATTGTAAAACTGACAAAGGGTTCTTAAAGAGGTTATCTGTCATAGAGGTAAATAGTCTCAGACTTAATTGGGATACCCCAATCTAGTGGTAACTTTAACCTAAAAAATCTGAAGTAAAATAGCTGGGAAATTATAAGACCTAAGCTTTCTTGAATCTCTTTTTACCGCTCATTAACAAAAATCCTTCACAATAAACGATATGGGCGAAAAACGCTTATTAATTGACGAATTAAATTTTCTACGACCAAAAGATGAGAAGCCTTATGAGCAGACAGGCTAGAAATGACAAAGCAATTTCAAAGGCAGAGAAATTACAGCGGGCTGGGAAATTCACTCAAGCTAAAACAATTTATCGGCAGGTACTTGATGGTAATCCAGAACATGCTGAAGCTCTTAGACTGCTTAGCCTTCTGGAAAAACAAAATGGTAATTACGAGCAAGCATGCAAACTAATTTTGCAAGCCATAAAATTAAAACCAGAAAATGTTGAAGCTCTTTTTATTCTAGGTGTCATTAAATTAGATCAGAATCGACCAGAGGAGGCCGTTGAAGTATTCAAAACGGGGCTATCCATCGCACCTGACAATTTCTCCTGCTTGGTCAATTTAGGAAATGCCCTGGTTACAGCTAACCATTTCGAAGAGGCAATAAGACAATCTAATTTAGCCTTGGACATTGATCCCAATAATGTTGAAGCTCTAAGCAACTTAGGGAAAGCTTTGTCAAAGATGGGCAGGTTAACAGATGCAATGTCGGCTCTTCGCCGCACCGTTTTGCTACGTCCAAATGACGGTCGACTGCTTAATAATCTCGGCTTTGTAGAACAGGAGATTGGCCTCATTGAGGTTGCCGATAAAACATACAAACAAGCGTTAAAAATTGACCCACATTGCAAATTAGCGGAACGTAATCTAATCATCAATATTCTAAATCTTCCTAACCAAACTTCCAAAAATTTATTTGAAACCCACTGCAAATATGGTGAAAATTATCGACAACCAAATATTGGTGAAGATAAATTCTCGGCACACAATAAGAATATTAACCGCAGGCTCCGCGTAGGCTACCTTTCTTCAGATTTTCGTTCCCATCCGGTCGGCTTTAATTTACTCCCTCTAATACGTAACCACGATAAACGTACCGTGGAAATTTTTGTCTACAATTTAGATGAAAAACTCGATGAAATTAGCAAAGAATTCAAAACATATTCAGATCACTGGCGGGTGATTAACAATAAGAACGACAACCAGGTAGCTAAAACGATTGAAGAAGATGAGATTGATATTCTGATAAGTTTAGCCGGTCGCTTTAATTCAAACCAGCCAACTGTTGCAACTTTTCGTGCGGCACCAGTCCAAGTTAGTTTCCATGATTGCGCCACTTCAGGTTTAACGGAAATGGATTTTTGGTTAACGGATGAATTCCTCCATCCTGAAGACACGGTTGAGTCTTTTACGGAACAATTACATCGAATACCAGTTTTTTATCAATACGATCCGCCGGAAGACTTCCCAACCATTTCGATCTTACCTGCAACAAAAAATGGTTTTATAACTTTTGGCTGCTTTAATAAACCTCAAAAAATAAATGGGCACGTCATAGCCCTCTGGTCGAAAGTTTTAGCGGCCATACCTCATTCGAAACTCTTCTTAAAATATGGTTCTTATTTCAATGACCCAACTTTGGTTCAATATTGGCAAAATAAATTCGCTCATTTTGGTATTAACGAAGAGCGATTAATTTTCAGTGGTATGAGCAAAAGCCGAGAGAAACACTTAGAGCTTTATCAAAATATTGATATTGCATTAGATCCGTTCCCTTTTAACGGAGCAACAACAACGTTTGAAGCATTGGCAATGGGAGTACCAACCATAACCCTAGAGGGCCAACATTTTGTTGGCCGTGTCGGGGTTTCACTCCTGGGGGCAGTACAATTGAACAATTTTGTTGCTCAAACAGAAAGTAGCTATATTGACATAGCAAAAGACTTAACATCCAACCTCAAAACATTAGAAAAATTAAGATATGGTCTAAGAGACAAGTTATATAATTCACCACTTTGCAAAGGGAAACCTTATGCCGAAAGTGTCGAAATCGCCTACCGTACTATGTGGCAAGATTGGTGTTCTAAATAAAAAAACCATGCCAATCAAACAATTGAATTAGAGACTTCTTTATAGATAGACCCATGGAAATTGATCTCACGATCAATTATTATTTGATATCTTTACGAAAAATATTCAGGGAGTTCCTCGACCAAAGATGTCTTAATTCGATCGCGAACGGATACCGATGAAGCCGGCTTTTCAAATGATTTCCCTGTTACCAATTCATAAAGTTTGATGTACTTCTCACTAAACTCAAGAAGTGTCTCCATTGGGATCTCAGGTATAGGATCATTATAAGGATCACACTGAGAAGTAATCCACAATCGAAGAAATTCCTTGTCCAAGCTTTCTGGGTCAATACCATTATCTAATCGTTCCTCGTAACTCTCGGAGATCCAAAAACGGCTGGAATCAGGCGTATGAATTTCATCTGCGACTACTATAGTGCCATCCTCATCAAGACCAAATTCATATTTGGTATCCACCAGAATTAGTCCGTTATTTGCCGCTAACTCGCGACCGCGAGCAAATAAGGCGAGGCTTTTTTCAGATAATTCATACCATTGATCGGTTGTCACCAACTGGGTCTCTAAAATTTCTGACTCAGTTATAGGGGCATCATGATCCCCCTGCTTTGCTTTAGTTGTGGGAGTTATAATTGTGTCGGGTAACTTCTGACTTTTAACCAATCCATCGGGGAACGTATGTCCATAAAGTGTTCTTTCGCCTCGCTGGTACATAGGCCAAATACTTGTTTCGGTCGAGCCGGTCATATAATCGCGGACCACCATTTCAATCGGCAACATTTCAAGATCCTTGACCATTGCAATATTTGGATCCGGATAACTGACGACGTGATTTGGACAAATATCAGATGTTTCATCAAACCAATATCGTGCCGTTTGGGTCAGAACTTGACCTTTATAAGGAACAGCGGCAAAAACTTGGTCGAAAGCTGACTGACGATCTGTAGATATTAATAACCTGCGGCCTTCAGAAAGACCGTAAGCATCTCGAACTTTACCTCTATAGAAATTTGGTAATTCTGAAAATTCAGCATCGGTTAGGCAATGCTCTATTAACTCTTGATTCTTAATGTTCACTTCTTCTCACCCATTTTATTACCATTTTGAAATTCATATTAAACAATTTTAAATCATATTGATACTCGTAGAAATCTACAAATAAGGCCTGATCCATTCAAGCGTTTCTATAGTAGGTCGAGAGGGATTGTATTCCGCTCCGAGCCACCCCTGCCAATCCATGTTGTCTAGCGCCTCAAAAATATAAGGGTAGTTGATTTCACCGGAACCTGGTTCATGTCGCCCAGGCGTATCAGCAAATTGGATATGGCCTATATATTTTGATATTTGCTTTATACGATTAACAAGATTTCCTTCCATAATCTGCATGTGGTAAACATCATATTGAAAGGCCAAATTAGTATGATTAACTGCCTTTATGATATCAACCGCCTGTGCTGATGTGGAAATTAGAAATCCGGGGCGATCATATATATTACAAGCTTCCACCAATACCTTTACCCCAACTTGAGTCAATTGCTCGGCCGCATAGTTTAAATTATTTGTCAGTACATCCAAACACTGCTTTCGATCGAACTGATCCATTGGCGGCCAGCCTGGCAATACATTCATGTTAAGCGGTTGCAATATCTCAGCGTAATGGCAAGCCTGTTCGACAGCCTCTTTGAAAAGATCTTCACGTCCTGGAACTGCCGCTATACCTGGACCACCATCCTGTAAATCACCTACACCAATATTGATAACAGAAATTTCCATGTCATTATTTTCTTTGGCAGCCAGTATATCTTCAGGCAACACATCATAAGGGAACTGAACTTCAATGGCACCAAACCCATGATCTTTTGCTAGTTTGAAACGTTCTAGAAAATCGTATTCCCTAAACAACAAAGAAATATTTGCGGAGAATCGTGGCATTTAAAAACCCCTAACATTTCACATTTCGACCATAAAATTAAATAATCTACAGAATTTCTGCGAACCAAACAAATCGCTTTTACTCCACATTACTAATAAAATTTTGTTCTTGCTTTCCACCGCCTAGTTTAGTTGCCATAACATCACCGATAAATTATAAGAACAATAAAAAAAGGACCTTAAATTTTGAGTAGATTACCAACTCTAAAATATGAAGATATGGACCGCGAACAAAAAGGTCTCCACGACGAAATTTTGTCGGGACCCAGAACTCATATAGCGGGCCCTATGCACATCTGGTTTTTAAACCCAGATTACGGCTCCTTAATTCAAAAAGTTGGTGCCTATTGCCGATATGAAACTTCGCTAGAACCTAGGTTATCGGAACTTGCTATAATCATTGTTGCCCGCCACTGGAATGCCAGCGTCGAATGGTTTTCCCACGCCGAATTTGCTCTAAAAAGTGGAATTTCCAAAGAAATTATAGACGCCATAAAAATGAATAAACATCCAAATTTTGAAGAAGACGATGAATTGTTGGTTTATAATATTACTAAGTCCATACTTGACACCAAAGGCCTGACCGATGAGTTGTTTAAACTTGCTGAGGATAAAATGGGTAAAAAATTCCTACTCGATTTAACTGCTATTATCGGATACTACTGCAATATAGCTATTCAGCTTAATGTTTTTGAGATAACGACCGATGATGGACGCACACTAGATATTCAGACCTAGTTTAAAAGATTTTAAACAAATTACTTTGGTTATCGCAATATTATTGACAACCACACCAAATAAGAAATCAGTTTTCCAAAAATATTGGCACAATAAAATTTAAACCAAAGGAGAAAATAACATGTCTAAAGATGGACCTACTTGGGATCAATTGGTCGGCCAATGCGCAGAACTCGGTCTACTTGCAAAAAAATTATATGTTGTTTTTACAACACCCGTTAACGGGCTAGATCCTATTATGGAGATGCTTGATGAACATCTAGCCTATCAAAAGAAAATTCAAGATGAAGGTATTATGTTTGGGGCAGGCCCATTTTCCGATGATACTGAACAGAACTGGAATGGCGAGGGTATGATAATAATTCGCGCTGAATCTATGACTGCCGCCAAATTAATCGCAGAGAGCGATCCCATGCACAAAACCGGCGCTCGATCTTATAAAATTCGGCCATGGCTTTTAAATGAGGGTAAGATAACTATTGATCTTCAATTCTCAAATAAAAGTATGGATATAAAATAATACCTGCAAAATCTGCTTTAGACTCTAAAATTAAATTAATCTCAAATCTGTTTTTATAGAATTTATCCTGTCACCCAAATAAAAACACCGTCTTGCAGTTCAATAATATTTTAAGACGTAGGCCGATAGTCAGTATAATTGATAAAATTATCAGAATATGGCAAGTTTTTCAGGCGTAATCGCTTTAAAAGTCAAAGGGGGGGGGTAGATCTTGATTAAAATCGAAGATCTTGCATATGCAAGGTTCCGAGCTCCAGACCTGGATGCAATGGAAACATTCCTGATACATTTTGGTCTCGTGCGTTCAGCACGTACTGATACCGCTCTTTACATGCGGGCGACAGACGAAGCCCACCATGTCCACATCACTGAACTCGGAGATCCTGAATATATTGGCCATGCGTTCTATGCTGCGAGTGAACGGGACTTAGAAATCTTATCAGAAGACCCAAAAGCGTCAGAAGTTGAAGATATCAACGAACCCGGAGGTGGTAAGCGGGTTCTCATCAAAGATCCAGATGGCTTTCAAGTTGAAGTTGTCCACGGGATAGAAAGACTTGACCGTATACCGGTGAAAAACAGCTTCAGACCTAACAGAGGCAATGAAGTTAGGCGTAAGGGTCAGACTGTAAGATTAAAGCGTGGCCCTGCCCAATGCAAAAGAGTTGGGCATGTTGTTTTGAATATAACTGATTTCAAAAAAAGTGAGGCATTTTATAAAAAATATTTCGGCTTTTTGAGTTCAGATGAATGCCAAAATGATGATGGAGAAACAATATTTGCCTTTTTTCACACTGATAAGGGAAAGGAATTTGTTGACCATCACACATTATTGACCGTCCCAGCTGATGAAGCCAGCTTTGGTCATCTAGCCTTTGAAGTGGAAGATATTAACGCGATTTATCTTGGGCATGAGCACTTAAAATCTCTAGGTTACCAGCACTCTTGGGGAATAGGACGTCATATTCTTGGATCGCAAGTTTTCGATTACTGGTTCGATCCGATAGGGTTCCGGGTCGAGCATTGGACCGATGGAGATCTGGTTAATGAAGATACGCCCGTGGGTACCGTTAACGCTGCTACCGCCCTTGACGTGCAATGGGGAGCAGATGCCGAGACGCGTCTCACAAAATTGACGTAAGGTTTTCAGATCGAAAACTTATTTTCTTCCCGGGTAATCCAATCCGACACCCTCAAGGTGTCCGAAATAATCTTGTATCTTTTGAAGATCTGTTTGCGGTAGCGGAGGGGCTAGTATAGATGCAAGATTGGTTTCCAAATGTTCCAGATTGCCTGTGCCTAATAGGACGGTATCAATACCCTGTTCATGGCGAGCATAGCGATAGCAGGCATCCATTATACTTGAAGCAGCACCATCTCTCACCAAAAAGCCGAGAGGAACTTCGGACGCCGCCAACCATTCTGGTAATTCCCCGTGATGAACAAGTTCTTTGATATCACTTTGCAACCGGCCGGGAACAGAAAACAAACTGCGGACAACAAACATTGCCATTGTACCAACCTGTTGATCAATTGTAGATGGTAAAAGAACTTTTCGAGCATTATGATTCATAAGTGAAAACGCAAACATCATTACATCAAAACAATCCTCCTTTAATGCTGTTACAAGTGAAATCTGTTTTGGATCAGCGGGCGCTGATTCTGTAATTCCCAAGAAACGAAATTTTCCTTTTTCTTTTTCCTTAAGTAAATCGGGAACCAAAGTCATCGCATGTTCAAAATATTGGGGAGCCACCCCGTGCAAGTGGAATACATCGATATAGTCTAAATCCAATACCCGTAAAGAATTCTCCAAACCTGTGATGACATCCCGTGGGGAATAAATTTTTCCTTTCCAGGCTACATGATGTTTTGTGGAAATTACAACCTTATCACGCGACACACATTTAATTGCTTCTCCAACAATCTTTTCTGTACCATAAGCGTTGGCCGTATCGAAGAAGTTCACCCCTAAATCAATAGCTTTTCTTACGACATTGATAGAATGTTCTTTACTTTTGCCCTCTGATTGGCCCAGCGCACTCCCACCTCCACAGCCAAGAGCAGCAACACTTACTTTCAGTCCAGTCCGACCTAGTGTTGTAAATTCCATTTTACCCCTTTTTCTGGACAAATTTTAACAATAGTCTGTACACTTCTTTTCCTCAAGGTATTGGCTAAAACTGCGACTTTGTTATGATTATAACCCAATATACATTTTGAATGAGAAAAAATGAAACTAATAACTTTCCTAGACGGTGACAATACCGAGCGGCCAGGAATTTGGGTTGAAGAAGAAACAAAAATTGTTGATTTACAGTCCTCTAATATAAAAAACGGCCGTAATCTCAACCCCGCATTCATTTCAGTTTTGAAAATAATCGAAGGGGGAGAAGTTTCTTTAGCTGCTATTGACACTGAATTGTCCAGTCCACATTCAGAAGCCATACTCAAAACGGAAGATGTCAAACTATGCAGCCCAATCACACAACCACCCCAAATTCGTGACTGTCTTTGTTTTGAGCAGCATCTGGTTCAAGCCTATGAGGTTTTGCGAAAAATTGAGGCATCAAAAGAGCCTAATCCGGAAGCCGCACTACTTGAATATGAGAAACAGGGCCTCTTTCGCATTCCAGATGTTTGGTATCAGCAGCCCATTTACTACAAAGCAAATCGATTCTCCGTCATTGGCACTAACGAGGATATTCTTTGGCCCCCTTATGCCAATGTTATGGATTTTGAACTGGAGTTTGGTTTTTTTATTGGAAAAACAGGAAGAGATATTCCACGCGAAAAAGCCAAAGACCATATTTTTGGCTATTCTATTTTTAATGACATTAGCGCGAGAGATACCCAAGCTGCCGAAATGCAAGGGGGACTTGGCCCTGCCAAGGGCAAAGATTTCGATACAGGAAATATCATCGGCCCTTGCATTGTGACCGCCGGCGAAATCAACCCCTATGACCTGACTATGATTGCCCGAGTTAATGGTGAAGAATGGTCGAAGGGTTCCAGCAATTCAATGAATTGGAAATTTGAAGATCTGATAGCATATATATCAAAATCAGAAACACTTTACCCTGGTGAATTTTTTGGATCAGGTACCGTTGGTGGCGGTTCAGGACTGGAAATCGAACGTTACCTAGCTCCAGGCGATATAATAGAGCTAGAAGTTGAAGGAATCGGCACATTAAGAAATAAGATTATCAAGAAGCAATGAAAGGAAACCCCCCATGGTAGAACAAGTTCGAAGAGTAGTTACAAGCCACGACGATAATGGAAAGTCAATTTTCATCGAAGATGGCCCTGCGCCTAATGTCAAAGAAATGGAATCAATGCCTGGATTAGCCTTGACCGATCTCTGGGTCACACAATCTGCACCTGCCGAGAATAATGGTAATGCTGATGCAGCTGACCGTCCTATTGCATTGGAACCTCCTGCAAACGGTACAATATTTAGAATAGTCGAATTTCCGCCAGACACGTCCTGGCGAGATAATGCAGATGCCAAGGAAGCTTTTGCCTCTATTGGAGCGGATCATGCAACCGACGATAACTCTGATGATGCCATGATGCATAAAACATCAACTGTAGATTATCTGATTATTCTTAAGGGGGAAATCTGGGCAATACTGGATAACGGCGCAGAGACATGCCTTAGGCAGGGTGACGTCATGGTTCAACGTGGGACTAACCATTCATGGAGTGTACGCACAGATAAACCGTGTATCTTGGCAGCTATTTTGGTTGATGCAAACCCAGTCTAACAGTATTCAGATAAAACAATGAATATTGCTAATTTCCTAACAAAGTCGAGTGCCACCTGGGCAAGTCGCCCTGCCATCGCCTGCGGCACCCAAACAGTCCAAACCTACCAGCAGTTTGGCACGAATGTGCGACGTTTGGCATGGGCAATGTCCCACACATTTGACCTCAAACCAGGTGAACGCGTCGGCATTGCTATGAAGAACTGCACAAATTACAGTATTGTTTTATTTGCTGCATGGCATGCTGGTCTTATTGCTGTCCCAATGAATGCCAAATTACATCCACGTGAATTTGAATTCATATTAAAAAACTCGGGCACGAAACTTTGTTTTGTTACTGACGATCTGGAAAAAAGTATTCTAGAAGTTAATGATAAAACCACGGAATTTATAGTGCTCAGCACCGATAGTGCTGATTTTAATAAATTACTTCAATCTAAAGAAATGTCGGTGATAGATACCAAGCCCGACGATATTGCCTGGCTTTTTTATACCAGTGGCACAACTGGACTACCAAAGGGGGCAATGTTAACCCACCGTAATCTTTTAATGATGACGATCAGCTATTTTGGAGATGTTAACCCCGTAGATGAACAAGACAGTCTATTGCACGCAGCTCCTATGTCTCATGGCTCGGGGCTCTACATTCTTCCATATGTGGCGAAAGGTGCTTTGCAAATTATTCCAGAGAGTGGGGGTTTTAATCCCGATGAAATTGCCGAATTATTACTTATCCACAATAATGTGAATGCTTTCTTTGCCCCAACAATGGTTACTCGTCTAATTAATAATAAAAAAATAGCGAAAGGCGATACGGCAAATCTCAAAACAATCATTTATGGTGGAGGGCCCATGTATGTTGAAGACTGTCAACGAGCTCTCAAAATATTAGGTCCTAAACTTGTTCAAATATACGGACAGGGTGAAGCCCCTATGACAATTACCGTCCTTTCAAGGGACGTTCATCTGGCGACTGACGATCCACGCTATTTGCAAAAACTCGGATCTGTCGGCACCGCAAGAACCGACCTAGAAATTTGTATCGTCGATAAAAATGATAACGCCACAAAAAATGGTGCCGTCGGCGAGATTTGCGTTCGCGGTGATGTTGTGATGCTAGGTTATTGGCAAAATGATGCTGCGACCCAGAAAACGTTGAGGGGCGGCTGGCTACACACGGGTGACATGGGCGCAATTGATGAAGAGGGTTTTCTCACACTAAAGGATCGATCAAAAGATGTCATAATTTCGGGAGGATCTAATATTTATCCCCGAGAAGTTGAAGAAGTTATCTTAAAACATGCCAATGTTGCTGAAGTCTCTATTGTGGGCCGGCCTCATGCCGAATGGGGGGAAGAAGTTGTTGCCTTTGTCGTTTGCTCCGGCGATAACATCGTAACAGAAATCGAGTTGGATGAACTCTGTATAGCCAACATCGCTCGTTTCAAGCGACCGAAAGAGTATCGATTTCTAAACGAACTGCCCAAGAATAATTATGGCAAAGTATTAAAAACACAGCTTCGAGAAATGGTATAAAAAAACCCGCCCAAAACATGAGCGGGTTTTTCCAAGGATCTATATAACTACATCGCGTTAGCTGGAATTTTTATTCCTATTTCTTTATAATACTTAAGCGCACCGGGATGCAATTTTGTAGCATTCTGCGCAAATATATTTTTCTTATTAAGAGCACCCTTAGCCCAACTGGTTACAGACCACATTTCATCAATATGGTCCCAGAACGATTTGGTCATTTTATAGATAACGTCCTCTGGAATGCCCTTACGCGTATATAATCCCGTAAAAGCAGCAACCGTGTGTATGGGCTTTTCATTGACTTGATTTTTACCGTAAATATCCGGCGCAAATGTAGTTCGCTCTTTACCTGGAACCCTAAACATCTTTTTCATTGTAGGTGCATCCCAAGCCTTTGGGTCTTCGATACC
>CAZXGI010000050.1:9397-17489 GCA_964639965.1 uncultured Rhodospirillaceae bacterium | reverse complement strand
ATTTTCCCCCGTCAACCTTTGAGATAGAAAAGAATAGAACAAAGAACGCCATTAACAAGGTGATCGCATCGGCATAAGTCGCCATCCATTCTTCTTTTTCTTCTTCTTCAGCGGGAGGGGCTGGTGCTGCCATAACTAGAGCCTCTTTGAGGGTTTAGCTTTCATTATTTTTTATCTTTATCAATATTAAAATGAATTGCTGGGTCTAAAAAACTATTCATTCGATCTTGTATGTAGCGAGGAGGTTTTTTCTCAGCGAGCATTACTAAACCTTCGGCAACGAGATAATTCCTGAATCTAACGATTTCTTCTCTTTGTTGCATTTTTGCAGACACTGGTGAAAAAAGTAACTGCGCGAATAGCACACCGTATAATGTCGTTATCAATGCAATGGATAGAGCTGGCCCCAGGCTTGAGGGGTCGCTGAGATTGCCGAGCATTATCACAAGACCAACTAATGTTCCGACCATACCAAATGCCGGGCAGAGCGAACCTACTTTGCCGCAAATTTTAGCTGGGACCATATTCCTGCCAAATGAGCTCTCGATGGTAGTAGTTAAAATATCCCGGATTTCTGGACCAGAATAACCACTGACAACCATTTCAATCCCAAATGATAAAAAAGGATCTGTTTTCTTTAGTTTAGTAGCGTCGCCTTCTATTGCTGGAAGGCCAGATTTTTGGACAGCATACCCCCAACGGATGACTCTACCAACTTCAGACTTAAGTAAATTTCGACTGATTGTGGGATTGCCAATTACCCTCGGTATCCCTTTTAGGGCCAAGATCACGTAGCGTAGTTCGTAAGAGATGAAACTTGCAGCTAACGCTCCACCGACAACCATTAAGGCACTTGAAGCGCTGATAAATACTGAAAAGTCGTTGGTTTCGGACAATACGGCCCCAATAAATAATCCTATTCCAGCGACGAAACCCAATATGGTTCCTATTGACATGGCAAGACCCCCGATAGTGTAGCAATTAAACTAGTTTATAGTTATCTTCCGAAATAGTTTACATTTTATTGCTATAGTTATCATTTTAATCAAATGGTTATTGTTGAATAGCCAAAAAAAGCGATAACGTCATGCATTTTAAACCTTTTTCGTGGAATTAATATAGAAAGATTTGTGTTTAGACTTCCAATGCGAACGCTATTCTGACAACAAAACCCTTATATCTTAAGCCAATGACTGGATTTTTTCTAGAATTAGTGGTATTTGCATCTAAAAATGTTCGACGCTGAACTTGTACTCTAATCATGTCTGGCGTTTAAATTACAAAACAGGTGTTTTCTGGAGGATTTTTTTGGCTGAAGAACAAAAATCAGAGTCTATCCGTGAACGATTTCATTTACCCACCGTTGGAAAGGCCCGTTGGATAGCCATAGTGATATTGATTGCTTTTATGGCAATTAGGGCAATAGATCCTGTGCCATTGCAAACGGTGAGAGTTAAAACTTTTGATTTATTTCAACAGATGGAACCTCGTGAAATTATTCCTGATAGCCCGGTTGTCATAGTTGATTTAGATGAGGCTAGTTTAAAAGAAGTAGGTCAATGGCCTTGGCCAAGGAATCAACTAGCTCAAATGACATTAAATTTGTTTAAGATGGGGGTTCGTGTAGTAGGTTTCGACGTAATCTTTGCCGAACCTGACCGAATGAATAGCCAGAGTGTTGTCACGAGTCTATCCGGGCTTGATGATGAAACTAAACAGAAAATTCTGAAGTTACCTAATAATGATGCCATTTTCGGCAATCTCATAAAACAGGCGAGGCGTGTAGTAGTGGGTCAATCAGTTTTGCCTATGGAAAGAAAATATGAAGATCGTAAGCCTCTCAGAACACGGGTATTTGAGCGTGGCATGCGAGGGGCCCCTAAACCTCAGCAATGGGTTCCCGCCGTGCCAGGTCTTCTTAGAAATATAGAGGCAATTGAAAAGCCGGCAGGCGGACATGGCTTACTTGCACTTCAACCGGAGGTAGACGGTATAGTTCGAAGGATCCCGGCGTTTTTTCGATATTCTAATCGTCTTTACCCAACAATTTCATTGGAAATGATGCGTTTGGCCGTAGGGCGCAGTGGGGTTATAGCAAAGGGAGATCTTTCCGGAATAGCCAACATAACAGTAACTCCAAGAAGAAAATTTTTAGTGCCTAAGACAATATTGGCTGATAACAGTATTAAAAAGCTTCCCCACAAGCATAACTACAATAGACTAGCTTATGCTGAACTCGATTTGGCTAATGATCAAAAAAAATTGATAAAACAGACTGATTTAGGTGGAAAGAAACACCCTCTGAAACGACTAAAAAGAGGAAAGAAATTTGATTCTTCGAAATATTTAGTTGTTAGCACCCCCCCTATTATGGTTGAGACAGATCGGCAAGGGCGGATGTGGCCTTATTTTAGTAAGACAGACAGAGCTAAGTATGTTTCTGCTAAGGACGTTCTTTCTGGTAAAGTTGATCCAAAAAAAATTCAGGGTAAATTGGCACTTCTCGGAACTTCAGCGACAGGCTTGTTAGATATAAAAACAGTGCCAACGGAACGATTTATTCCTGGTGTAGAAGTTCATGCTCAGTTGATCGAGTCAGTATTAACCAAGCAGTTCTTGACGCGACCAAATTTTGCGGATGCACTTGAGATGGGTATAGCCTTAATAACTGGTTTAATTATTATTGTTATTGTTCCCTGGTTTGGTGCAAAGTGGGCAGCGGTGTTTTTTATACTTGTCGCCGTCGGATCTGCTGGAGGTTCTTGGCACTTATTTCAAGAATATAAAATGATTGTTGATGCAGCTTTTGGTATAACAGCAGTCTTAATTATTTATATGACCCTTACTTATTTGGGATATGCAAATGAGGAGGCTCAAAGGCGTCAAACACGGGACGCCTTCTCCAAGTATCTTTCGCCAGCTATGGTCGAGCAAGTAGTTGACGATCCTTCACTTTTAACTCTAGGCGGATCAAAGCGGGAGATGACGCTTCTTTTCTGCGATGTTAGAGGATTTACAAGCATCTCTGAGTTATTTGATGCAGAGGGTTTGACCGTTCTTATTAACAAACTCCTTACTCCTTTAACCGATATTATTCTTGCCCGTAATGGCACCATAGACAAATATATGGGTGATTGTATTATGGCTTTTTGGAACGCGCCCATGGATGATCTTAAACATGCAGAAGATGGGTGTAGATCTGCTTTAGCCATGGTTGAAGCTATGGCGCCCCTAAATGCTCGTTTAGAACAAGAGGCTAAAGAGGAAGGTAGAAAGCATTTAGATTTAAAAGTTGGCCTTGGCCTAAATTCAGGTGATGCAGTTGTTGGAAATATGGGTACAGCGCAGAGAATGGATTACTCCGTTTTGGGTGATACTGTAAATACTGCAGCTCGCTTGGAAGGACAGTCCAAAACCTATGGGGTTGATATTGTTATTGGGCCAAACACCTATGAGCAGGTTACCCAGTTTGCAATAATTGAACTGGACCTTATTCAAGTTAAGGGCAAAACAGTCGGTCTGCAAATATATGCTTTACTCGGTGATGAAGAGGTTGCCAAAAACCCCTCTTTTATGTCCATCAAAGAGGCAGTTTCCGAAATGATACAAGAGTATCGAAATCAAGCTTGGGATAAAGCTAAAAAATTAATACAAAAAGTGCGTGATGAGGCTGAGGCTGCAGCGGAAGAAGAAGTCGGACCGATCTTGGCCGTGAAGGCGGCATCTAGTGATAGATTTCGGTTGGATGTATTGTGTGAGCTTTATGAAAGCAGAATACGACAATACGAAATTGAACCGCCACCGCCTGATTGGGATGGCGTTTTTATCGCGACGACCAAATAATCCTGCTGTTTTAAATTTGGCTAATTTACATTTTATCTTGGCAGTGTATTTCTTGCACCATGGTCTGAGCTTGCGATTTCATGGTGGTCTAGTCTACCCATTGCAAGCAGAAGCTTGTATATGGCTTCACGTTGGTTAAATGAAGCTGTGGTCAGGTTAATGCGGGCATTTATAATTTCACTTTTGGCGTCTAAAACATTTATGACTGTATCCTTGCCAGCTGCACGAAGTTTCTGTCGCGAATCAAAAACCTCTGATGCGATATTTACTGCATTTTCCAGTTGGGTTAAACGTGCCATGGATGTTTTTAGATCTTGCCATGCAATATTAGTGCTTTCGTTTACTTTTCGGACTATAAATTCATAATCATCGTGACTTGCAGCATAGTCGTAAGAGGCTTGGGCAATATTTGCACGTGAGGTCAAGCCGGTGAACAAGTTCCAATTAGCTTGAAGTAAAAATGATGCATCCCTTTTTGTGCCCATAGTGCCATTATTATGTTTTTCGTAGTTGAACTTGCTGACAAAATTGAGAGACGGGAAAAGGTCTGAACGCGCTGAGCGTTTGCGTTCTTTTGCCACGGCAATTTGCTGACCTTTATTGCGAATTTGGGGGTTCTCAGATAAAGCAATATTTATTGCTGCCTCTAAACTGTCTGGTATTAAGTCAGCAGTAGGCATAGGCTCAACAATTGTATCTATATTTGGGATTTCATTAAAGACACGAGTATAACGCGTAATTGCATTCTTCATATTGCCATGGAATTGTAGGCGACGCTCCTTGGCCAGTTGTAGACGTGTCTTAGCTTGAAGAACGTCTACCGCAATACCTGAGCCAGTTTGAACTCGTTCATCTTCGAGGTTTAGTTGAATTTGGATTGTTTCTTCATTTTGAGTGGCTAGCTCCACTAATTGAGCCTGGCGGAGGACATCAATAAATACTGAAACACCCATCATCATAATATCTTGGCTAGTTTTTTTTAGAGTAGTCTCGCTAATCAATTTGTTGAGGCGTGCAGTTCGTGTAGCTGCCGTGTCTTCAAAACCTTGAAACAAGTTTTGGGTAACGGTTAATGTAGTGGTTTGTCTTGACCTTACCGACTTTGCGCCATCACCAGAAGAACGAGTGGTTGGACTGTCTATGGTTTCTGGTCCAATATCAGAAGTTATGTTAACCGTCGGGAGAAATCCTGCTGCTGCTTTCTTGATTTCCTCCTTACTCGAGGCTATTGACTTGAAAGCAGATCTGACTTGGGGATGATTATTGGCAAGTGTGGAAAGCATTTGGTCTATGGTTTGGGCAACTGAAGATGAACTCGCCAACAACGAAGCAAAAGAACCCATGAAGGTAATTACTTGAATAATTCCTAGCTTTTTTTTCAGCAGCCCCAAACCAATTAATTCCCATTTGTTAAATTAATATTGAGAACTTTTAAATGTATAAATCGTATTAAAATGATAAACTTATATGGTTAACAAGCTATTCACGTTCTCATTAAATCTTAAAATTGGGTTGGATTGTGTTGAAGGAAGTTGGAGAGTTAGAATTCGTATATCCTAAACTAATTACGAGTTGATAACAGGCTTTGAAACACAAATGCTGTGCAAATATAGCAACCTGCTTTATATAAGTTTTTTGAGCCGGTTTATGTTATTTCTTGTAAAATCCATATAAATTCTGTCGAATTTATGATTATTTACTTGTCATCACCCAAACACCATCCCAATTTTTGGGGTTGGATTTTTTCAAGTGATCTACACGATCAAGATACATATTTGACAAATTGTCTGCAGGGTTAGCTTTAAGGCATTCTTTGAATGATTTTGTTGATTTGTCCCAATTCCCATTTTTGTAGTGGTCTCGACCCTCGTTAAAGTGATTTACCGTATCCATTAGATTAGGAAACGTTTGAGCATCATGATAATCCAGTACTTCACGCACTCCTACAGGCTCCGTTTTGCCTTTCACTACCACGTCGTCTATATATCGAATTTGATAAGTTCCTTTTAACTTTTTGTACGTGAAGTCACTAATGAGGATGCGAGCTGAATATTGTTTGCAAGCACTCTCAAGTCGTGCAGCTAAATTAACGCCGTCTCCGATCATAGTATAGTCCATCCGTTTTGATGACCCGATATTGCCAGAAACAACGCTATCGGTATTTAAGCCGAGACCCATATCGACAGGCATTTTTCCTTCTTTTTCTCGTTGCACGTTCCATTCCCACAAATGTTTAATCATATTAATACCTGCACGAACTCCTCTGTCTTCATCGTCTTCATGGGCGACTGGAATTCCAAATCCTGCCATGATTGCGTCGCCAATAAACTTGTCTACCATGCCACCTTGTTCACTTATTGCCTCAACCATAATATCGAAGTATTCGTTCAGGAGGCTAACGGTTCCTTGAGCTCCAAGAGTTTCGGTTATCGTCGTAAAACCTCTAACGTCAGAAAATAGGAGAGTGGCGGTTGTTTCTTGTCCACCCATTATATCTGTACCATCACCGAGGAGTTGATCCGCAATCCCCGGATCTATGTACCGGGACATTGTTGATTTCATGCGCTTTTCGTCGGAGATATCTTCGATCATAATTAATGTTCCGAGATGCGCGTCACCTTGATCGGTTCGCCCATCAGGATCTTGATTCTCAAGTGGTAGGAAACTGATATTTGCAGAAACCATTTCTAAATTTCCATCATCCTCGCTACCAACTTCAAATTCCGCATCCATAAGTATATCGTCTTCCTTAGTTTCTTCGCAGGTTTTTACTTTCTCTAGAATCCAGGATCTGCCATTGGTAAAGAATTCCTCTGTTTTCTTTCCAATAATATCCGTTGAGCGTATTTTTAGAATCTTTAGGCCCGCTTTATTGCAAGTTATTATTTTTCCTTCATCATTTATCGTAATGACTGCATTAGACATACTAGTTAGCATACTGTGGTTATAAGCCCGTTCCTTCGCCACGTCCTCAAACAACTTTGCATTTTCAAGTGCGATCGCAACTTGTTGTGTAAAAGCTTTTAAACGTGATTCATCCTCATCTGTAAATCCTCCTCCTTTCTTGTTTAGGGCCTGTGTGCAACCAATACATTTTCCATCTTTATTTATTATTGGTACACATAGGATTGATCGCGTGAAATACCCTGTTTGTTTGTCAAAAGAGGGGTTAAATCTTAGATCTGCGTAGGCATATGGTATGTTTACCGTTTCTTGAGATTGAAATACAGCACCGGCAATACCAGCTGAGTTAGGCAATCGAATTTCTCCAATTCCTTCGCCCATTGCAACTCTCGAGAACAATTCTTCTGTTTTTTCATCGTTCAAAAAAAGCGTTGATCTATCTGCATCAAGCATCCGTGTTGCTTCAACCATGACGCGTTGCAGCAACGAACCTAAGTCAATTTCTGCTGTTACATCTGAAACAATATCCAAAAACTCCATCTCTTTTTCGCGGCTTTTGTGCATTTCTTCAACACCTTGCGCATTTTGAAGTGATACAGCAGCCTGTAAAGTTATAGCTTCCAGCGTTTCAAGATCGTCCTTTGTAAATCGACCTTTTCGTTTATTTAATATTTGGATAACGCCGATTACGTCCCCTCTTACCGTTCTGACTGGGGCACAAACAATGTTCTTTGTAGTATAACCCGTTTGTTGATCTATCGTTTGATTGAACCTTTCGTCTGAATAGGCATCGTGAATAATTTCGCCAATTCCGGTTTGGAAAATAGCCCCAGCAATACCCGTCGTGTTAAGAATTCTAATTTCTCTAGTTAACTCGCCTTGCGCTACACGTGAATATAGTTCGCCCGTCAAGGCGTCATTTAAAAATAAACTACCTCGGTCTGCACCCATTTCTTTTGTCGTCATCTCAATCAAAGTCCACAATATTTCGCTCAGGTTTTTAAGCCCTGCGATTTTTTGCGTAACTGAGAGTAACATTTCTGTCCGATGGAGTTTAGTCTCTGTCTTGTCGAGTAAGATGGATAAATCTTCATTGTTATCAGTCCGTTTCGAAATAGCCATCTTATCTCCTGAATTTTTTGATCCTGAACCGGTGTTTTTATTTGGCATTTGCTTTCTCCAATTTAGAGCGAAGGTCCTCAATGGTTTTTTGTAAATGAATTTTATCGTTTACATTATCTTTTTCTTGTTCCTGAAGCATGGCTTGGCAATCCATTTTTTGTATTTCTAATTTTTCACGTAAATCTTCTGCGGTCTTTTTTAGCTGTTGTATTTCATCGACGGA
>CAZXGI010000050.1:0-9297 GCA_964639965.1 uncultured Rhodospirillaceae bacterium | reverse complement strand
GAATTTTGTGCAGTTTTTTGGACGGCAGTTTCTTGATTGAAGCTGTGTTGTTCTAACTCTAAACGTAATGCCTCAATGGTCTCTCTAAGATGGCGCAGCTCTCCCTCAGCGATTTGTAGCGCATCTTGATCATGGTTTAATATTTCAATATTTTCTTGCATGTTTACTTATTAATCAAAATTATTGCACCACTATCAAGCGGTTATCGGAAAAATACTAGCGTTATATAGCAAAAATAGCGTAAAATATACCTTCGCGGAGACTTGTGGGGATATCAAATTTAGGCTGGAGTCAAAATATGATTGTTTCTCAATTACTTAAGAGTAAGGGAAGTCAAGTTTATACTGTCTCTAAGGAGACTGCGATTATTGAAATTTCATCTCTTTTAGCTAGCAAACGAATTGGTGCTGCTGTTGTGATTGATGAAAAAGGCTCAGTTGTAGGAATTATTTCTGAAAGAGATATTGTTTGCGGATTGTCTAAGTATGGAGCTGAAGTTTTAGATTTGCCAGCGGAAGCCTTAATGACCAAGAATGTCATCACGCGAGACACCGGATCTCACATCGATGAATTGATGCGCGATATGTCAAATAGTCGTATTCGACATTTGCCTATTGTAGATGAAGGAAGATTGGTAGGTTTGATCAGCATTGGTGACGTTGTAAAGAACCGAGTAGAAGAATTGAAGGCTGAGGGTGACATGCTACGTGAATATATAGCTACCGGGTGAATGATCAATCTTAAAACTAGAAAACGTTAGTTATTTTGTTCCAAATCTTGTTTATAAGCCCTTCTTTTCTCTCTTCGTCTTGCTTCACTCTCTTCGTTTTAGACTTTAGGTTGCCGGTAACTTTGGATGTTTTTCTCTCCTTTAGTTTTTGGTCGAGTGGTTGAATCGGTGTTGGAGTTTGTATTTCCCTGTTAATAGCTATCTTGGGTGTTTTTAAAGTAGCGTTAGTTGATTTTGATAACTTAGTTTTTAAGTTTATCGTTTGGTGTGAAAGTATTGGTCTAACAGGTGATTTCTGGAGGGTCCCTATAATAGGCATTACCTCGTTAGGTCGATTATCTGGAGAAAATGGATTAGGCTTGTCCATGGGCCATTTCTTGTAGGTTTTTGGACCGGGATTTTTGGACGTTATTTGTTCCGGGGTGGTTTTGGCAATTTGGTTTCTTTTGTTACTCTGCTCAATTGGCATAATTGGCACATTATTTCGATTTATTTTTCTTGATTCGATATTCTTGTTATCTTGTTTGATCCGTGATTTCTGGTTAATGACTCCGAGAATGTAATGTGCTATTGGGAAATACCCTTTTTCAATTGCAAGTCCAGCAGCAGTTAGCCCATTGCTATCCGTTGCTTTGAGGTTTGCACCAGCGGTTATGCTAGATTTAACTAACTCTAGATTATTGTCAAAAACCGCCTTAAAAAGGCGCTTTTCTAGTTCTCTAACTGGAACATTGCCTCCCCAGGCTATCTGCGGTTCTGAGATCGTGGTTAGTGACAGTAAAATAACAACGGTTTTTATTAAAGCACTTGTGCTAATAATATTTACTTGCATGACAAAGCTATTCCAATTAAATCAGAGGCTAATTTATTTTTATTCTAATTTAAGACATAAATATCAACAAGTTAATAAATTAATGTATGCTACAATTATTAAGATTTTGCAAATTGGCACTTCGTGAAATGAGGAAATGTGATTGAAGGTAATAATTGAATATTGCGGGCAATGAAATTATAAACCGGAAGCTCTCCGTGTGAGGGATGAACTACTTGAATTGTATCCGATTGATGTTCAAATTACCGAGGGTGGAGGCGGCGTTTTTGAGATAACCTTTATGAATAAAATTTTGTTTTCTAAAAAAATCTCGGGTCATTTCCCAACTAACCAAGATTTGCGTCAACTAGATTTAATCGCCAAATTTGATACTTAAAACTCGAAAAAATGCTAAAATAATTGTTGAGAAGTATATTTCTTTTTGGACCGTTGTTTTTAATTCCATCACGTTTTATGTTCTTGGAAATACAATGAATATAAAAAATAATAAAAAATTGGGATTATGAAAGACTATGCCTAAGTTGAGTCAGTTAATAAGCACTGAGAGTAATATTTTTCAATTTGATAATAGTTATGCACGATTGCCTGGGCGATTTTTTCAGCGAATTTTGCCGGTTCCAGTTAAGGCTCCGAATTTAATTTACTTAAATCGGTCCTTATTAAAAATATTAGGTTTAAATTCTAATTCGTTTCGCGGAGAGGTTGGGGCCGCTATATTTTCCGGTAACCTCATACCCTCAGGAGCAGATCCGATTGCACTAGCATATGGGGGACATCAATTTGGTCACTTTGTGCCGCAATTAGGTGATGGGCGCGCTGTCTTGCTAGGAGAGATATTGGATTTAGATGGTAAACGTTGGGATATACAACTTAAAGGTTCGGGTCCGACAGCTTTTTCACGCAGTGGAGATGGGAGAGCTGCATTAGGACCTGTCATCCGCGAATATATTTTGAGTGAAGCCATATATGCGCTCGGCATACCAACTAATCGTTCACTTGCTTTGGTAACAACAGGTGAAGATGTAATTCGTGAAAATGTTTTGCCAGGCGCTATTCTTACTCGTCTTGCATCAAGCCATCTGCGTATAGGGACTTTTGAATTTTTTGCGGCACGCAGAGATATAGATGCGATCAAATTATTGGCAGATTATTCTATTGACCGGCTTTATCCAGAGATAAAAGATGCGACGAATCCGTATTTAGCGCTTATTGAAAGAGTGGTTGAGGCTCAAGCTTCTCTGATAGCTAGATGGATGCATGTAGGATTCATCCATGGAGTTATGAACACTGATAATATGGCAATTTCTGGTGAAACTATTGATTATGGACCCTGCGCTTTTATGGATACTTATGATCCAATGACAGTTTACAGCTCAATTGATTATCATGGACGCTACGCCTATTCCAACCAAGGTAAAATAGGGCAATGGAATTTGGCTAATTTAGCAGAGTGTTTATTACCCCTGTTAGGCGAAGATGAAAATAAAGAATTAGCTGCAGCCAGAGAAGTAATTGAGGAGTTTTCAACAAAATTTTCATCGTGTTGGCTTGATGGCATGCTGGGTAAAATTGGCTTGGTTTCGTCGAAAGCAGGAGATGCGGCACTTGTGCAGCAACTATTGGATTTAATGCAAAAACATGAGGCTGATTACACAAATTTTTTTCGTCAGTTATCTAGTGTTGTCGATCGCAAATCAGATATTGATAAAGTAAACAAGATATTTTCTGGAGATAGTTTGTGGGTTGAGTGGTTGGCTCGCTGGCATCAAAGACTTGAACAAGAAACTCGCCCTAGGAAAGAGATTGGGCAAAGCATGTGTAACATTAATCCTGTTTTTATTCCTCGTAACCACCTTGTCGAGCGGGCGATTAATCATGCTATCGAAAAGAATGATTTTTCTGAGATTGACATATTGCAGCAGGTGCTCTCCAAACCGTTTACCAATCAACCTGAGTATGTGAACTATTCAGATCCCCCAAAGCCAGAGGAACGCATATACCAAACATTTTGTGGGACCTGATTAATTTGAATTTTCTGATTCTCATATTTGATTGCCGCGGTCTGGATTGGTCGAGTGAACTTTGCATGTTACAAATTCAGTGATGAATCGTTTGGGAGAATTATCCATGGATTGGATGCTTTTAATTTATTTTATGATAACAAGTCAGCCAGCAGAACCAGCAACGATAGTACCTATGAAGTCTGAGTCTGTCTGTTTAAGGGAGTCATTTAACGTGAAAGACAGATTTGCAACCTACTGGGCGAGGAAAAGGTTGAATAATACCGTTGCGAATTGGGAACGTTCAAAAAAAAGAGCAGGGGATGCCGTGCCAAATGGTAAAGATTTAGCAATGCTGCTGTCGAAAAAAAACTACAAACAAATATTTGAAGACAAATTTGGTAAGGGATCGTCAGAAAAATATATCGGACCATTCCCCCTTCCAGAGCCTAAAGATTTTCGCCTGGCGGAGAATACAATTTTTACAGTTTGCTTGCCTTCGGGTTAAAAAAAGCGACACAAGTTTATATTTATTAAACTATATAAATAGGTTTTTCTTTATTACTCGTATTTGGCGACAATCCATTTAAATTTATTGGTTGAATGGAGTTAATTGGCTCGGGAGGAGGGATTCGAACCCCCGACAAGGTGGTTAACAGCCACCTGCTCTACCACTGAGCTACTCCCGATCAAAGACTTGACCAATACGAATCAAGCTGGAGGCGCGGACCGGAATCGAACCGGTGTTCACGGCTTTGCAGGCCGCTGCGTAGCCACTCCGCCACCGCGCCGATATTCTGTTTGGTTGCGCCAGAGTAAAATGCACAAAGTTGCATCCTGTGTGCTTTATTATAGATTTTTCCCTATATATTAAAGTGCATAACAGAACGCTGGAAACTAGACGTTGGGTCAGGTCTGGTCAAGGGGCGTTCAGTGACGAATGACAAATTTTTGATTTCTTTTTTAGTTTTTTGTTCTTTCAATAGGAAATGAGTGGACCATTTGGTATAAGATGGTACATACCAACATTAAGTTTATTTTCGATTAGACGTATTTAGTGACTATTTTCTTGCTTCGTTAATAGAAGATATGTTTTTTATTTGAAAGACTATAAGAGGACCCAGTTTTGGATTATCAAGCCGCTCGACATAATATGATAGAAAATCAAATCCGGCCTAATCAGGTGACTGATGTTAACGTAATCAAAGCCATGGACAATATACCGAGAGAGAAATTTGTTCCAGCGCATGCTGGGTCTTTTGCTTACTCTGATAAAGCTATATTACTCTCTAAAGATAGATATTTAATGGCCCCCGCGCTTTTTGCCCGTTTACTCCAAGAAGCACAAATCTCAACGGATGATATGGTATTAAATATTGGCTGTGGTTCAGGATATCCTGTTGCCGTTTTGGCGAGAATTGCAAAGGCCGTGGTAGGTATCGAGGTTGACCCAGTCCTAGCAAAAACAGCTAGTTCACTTCTTGTCGAGCTTGGAATTGATAATGCTCTTATTTTAGAAAAAGTACTCGTTGGTGGTTATGCCAAACAGGCTCCCTATGATGTAATAATTTTTAATGGTGCAATTCAGTATACGCCTAAGAAAATCATTGATCAATTGGCAGAAGGAGGCCGTTTAGTCTCAGTTGTTGCGGATGTAAATCAGTCGTATAGTTCCATGGGTAAGGTTGTTATTATGTATAAGTTTGGAGGCCAGGTTTCAGAATCGGAAATTTTTGATGCTGCAACACCACTTCTGTCAGATTTTGAGAAAGAAAAATATTTTAAGTTTTGATAAATTCAACCTACGTTATGGTAATAGAGAATAGCGGATTATAATCCGCATTGATTTGCCTGTTATTTTGGGCTAATGAGTGTTTTACGCAGGATTGAAACGGATAATTAATCTTTAGTTATTAATTTGTGTAGTGTTTAGAAAAGTTTGATCTTAAGGTGTCTGACGTACTATCTTGGTATTCGAGGATTATGAAGTGAAAATGAAGCTATTTCAAAAGTTTGGGTTTATGTCGTTCGCAATGCTTGTTGGGTTTTTATTGTCTGCGGCGCCAACCAGTGGTCAAACTTTAAAGGAAGCGCTTGCAGCAGCATATCTTAATAACCCCGGATTATTGGCGGCTAGGGCAAATTTGCGATCTAAAGATGAGACGGTACCTCAGGCGTTTTCAAGCTGGAGGCCAAATATCTCTATGTCCGCTGATATCGCTAGATCTCATACTCACCTTAATACGAGGACTGCAAATCGTGATCAGATGCAATCTCCACGAAACACTTCGTTGGATGTTACTCAACCTATATTTAGAGGTTTTAGGAATTCAGCAGGCCTTCAGAAGGCTGAATTGAGTGTAAAATCAACTCGAGCAACTTTACTCGCTAAAGAACAAGATGTTCTTTTGAGTGCTGTAACTGCATTTATGTCGGTGGTACAAGATCAAGCCAAGCTTGATCTCAAGATCAATAATGAACAGGTTTTGAAACGTCAACTGGAGGCAACTCAAGATCGTTTCAGAGTTGGTGAAATTACAAAAACCGATGTTAGCCAAGCCGAGGCGCGTGTTGCCGGCGCTGCAGCCGATCGAATTCAGTTTGAAGGTAATTTAAATAATTCTCGTGCAAATTATCTTAAAGTAATTGGTGAAGAGCCGGGCAAATTGTCGGTGCCTTCAGCGTTGACTGTTAAGCTAACAAACTTGGATGATGCAATTAAGGCAGCGGTTGCTGATCATCCTGATATTGTCTCTCAACGTCACCTTGAGCAATCCGCTCGAATAAATATCAAATCGGTTCGAGGCGAATTGTTACCTACCGTGAATTTAATTGGGAAATTAAGTCGCGCGTGGGAGGCTTCATCTAATCATGATCAAAAAACCACAGGTCAGGTTAAACTTAGCTTATCGGTTCCACTTTATCAAAAAGGCTCAGTATATTCTCGTTTGCGGGCGGCTAAACAAGATGCTCGCCAAAGTCTGCAGAAATTGGAAGAAACTCGTCGAAGTGTGAGTGAGGCGGCTGCTAAGGCATGGGAGTCAGTGCAGACAGCTAAGGCGCGAATCAAATCATATACGGCTCAAATCAAGGCTGCTGAAATTGCTTTAGAGGGGGTTCAGAGAGAAGCTGCAGTTGGCTCCAGAACGGTTTTAGATGTACTAGACGCCGAACAGGAGTTGTTAGATGCCAAAATAAGCTTGGTGGGTGCAAATCGGGAGCAAGTTGTTGCAAGTTTTCAGTTACAAGAGGCGGTTGGGAAATTAACCGCAAAGAGCCTTGAACTACCAGTGAAAACATATGTTCCAACAGCACATTATAAAAAAGTCCGTTCAAAATGGTTGGGTACTGAATAATTTAGGGCTAACTCTAAGTTAACAGCAAAAGGCTATAACAGGTTTATTTGTCAAGTTTTAAGATAAAGCCGACAATTTCTGCAAATAGTCATTAATTACCAGGAACAGTTTAACTAGTGGAAGGAAAAAAGTAGCTTGATTTGCTGCATGGTATCAATTTTTTAACTATTTGGGTCGATTATTGAGTAATGGCTGAAGATACTGAAGAAACAGAACCATCCATGGATAATATCCTTTCTTCGATAAGGAAAATTTTATCTGAAGATGAACAGTCTGCAAGTGAAGGTGGAGAATCATCATCGGCCGTTGCGCAGCCTGTCGCTGCACAGAATCAACCTAAACAAGAAAAAGATATGGTGGCTGCTATGGAAGTATCTGATCCAGGATCTAATAATGAAGTTTCTGAGTCTCAAAAAGAAACCCCAGAAAACGTTCAATCATCGGGATTGGATGTTTCGACTGAACAAGAGACAGTATTAGATGGGGTGGCAGGACAATCCCCAGGCGGTTTCTCAAATGATGGTAGCATATTAGAGTTGACACAGCAGATGATTGCCCAGCCACCACCAGATATTGGTGCTGGAGATACAATACTTTCAAGTGGCCCTTCTGTAAATTCAACCGATGCGCTGCAAGAGCTCGCAAAAGCTCTTTTAAGTAAACGCGATATTGCTATCGGTAACAAAGACATGACGCTAGAAGGGTTGGTGCGAGAGATTTTACGACCTTTGCTTAGAGAATGGTTGGATCAGAATTTGCCATATTTGATTGAACGTTTAGTCAAGAAAGAAATCGATCATATGGTTAATCGGGCAGAACGTCTGGACCTTTAGTTTAGATGCTAAAGCCAAGGATCCGTTGGTCCTATTAATATTCATGAAATTCTCAATTTACACCCGTTGTTCCCATGATATTGTGTTTATGACAATGCTCTATTTTTGTCATGCATTAGTTAAATTTTAAAACGAAACTTTGTTTAATGTTAGAAAAATCGTATCAACCTGACATTGTTGAAGCTAAGCATTATAGTGCTTGGGAAAAAGCTGGAGCTTTCAGTTGCGGCATTAATTCTGAGGGTAAACCTTATACAATTGTAATTCCTCCTCCTAACGTGACGGGTAGTCTGCACATGGGGCACGCCCTCAATAATACGCTTCAAGATATACTCATCCGATATCATCGGATGAAAGGAGAGGACGCATTATGGCAGCCAGGTTGTGATCATGCTGGCATTGCAACGCAAATGGTTGTAGAGCGCCAACTCTCAGAGGAGGGTAAGACCCGCCACGATCTCGGTCGCCAGAAATTTATTGAGAGAATTTGGGAATGGAAAGAAGAATCCGGAGGTACGATTGTAGGTCAATTATGTCGATTGGGCACCTCTCCTGATTGGGCACGTGAGCGATTTACCATGGATGAAGGGCTATCAAAGGCTGTCCGTAAAGTGTTTGTGGCACTGCATAAGGAGGGTCTCATTTATCGCGATAAGCGTCTCGTCAATTGGGATCCTAAACTTCATACGGCCATATCCGATTTGGAAGTTGAGCAACGTGAAACCGTTGGTAAGATGTGGTATTTTAAATACCCAATCGAAGGTCAAGAGGATCAGTTTATAACGATCGCGACTACGCGTCCTGAAACTTTGCTCGGAGATACTGCCGTTGCAGTTCATCCTGATGATGAAAGGTATTCTAATCTAGTTGGCAAAAGTGTGGTATTACCAATCTGTGACAGGCTCATCCCAATAATTGCAGACGAATATTCTGATCCAGAAAAAGGCAGTGGAGCTGTTAAGATTACTCCGGCCCACGATTTTAATGACTTTGAAGTTGGACGTCGGCATGAATTAGACATGATAAATATTTTTGATTTGAATGCGGACTTGAATGAGAACGCGCCGGAGTCTTATCAGGGTATGGAACGTTTCATGGCGCGGGAAAAAGTAATTGCCGAAATGGACGCACTCGGCTTGCTTGAAAAGACTGAAGATAATGAAATGACAGTGCCCTTTGGTGATCGGTCTGGTGTTGTTGTGGAGCCGTGGTTGACCGACCAGTGGTTTGTTGATGCCAAAAAATTGGCAGGTCCTGCAATCAAAGCAGTGAAAGAGGGGCGTACAAAATTTATTCCCAAAAATTGGGAGAACACGTATTTCGAGTGGATGGATAATATACAACCTTGGTGTGTTTCTAGACAGATTTGGTGGGGCCACCAAATCCCCGCATGGTTTGGCCCTGATGGAGCCTCTTTCGTCGAATTAACCGAAGAAGAGGCGCAAGCATCGGCTGATGAATTTTATGGAAAGCCAACAAAAATTACTCGCGATGAAGATGTTCTGGACACGTGGTTCTCGTCGGCACTTTGGCCTTTCTCAACGCT
>CAZXGI010000049.1:0-18323 GCA_964639965.1 uncultured Rhodospirillaceae bacterium | reverse complement strand
AGTAGGCTTGTTACACGCTCGGGGTTTCCGCGGCCCCAGCCACATACCGTCGATATCCCAAAGTTGGGTAACGCTTTCCGGGCTGCTGCAATGCGCTTATTGTCACCTTCTATATCATTAAAAAATAGAAGGCCGAGGTAGATTTCGCAGTTTTTTGGGGTTTTCAGTTTCTTGAGGGGTTCATAAAACTCATTTTCTGGTTGCCCGTAAGTACCCGGTAAGTGAATAAATTCAACAGATCGATCAATATTATCGAATATGCCATTGGCAAATTCGACGGATATTGCAAAATCTCTTGGTTTGACAACGTGGTCATCGCCGGGGCTTCCATAACACATATGATAACCAAGCTCGACCTCTGCCGGGATCAAATTTCCGATCCGTGTTAATTGCCCAAATACCTCCTCTTTATAATTTTGTGACCGATTGGGGAAATAGTTGTTAAATATTAGGATCTCTTGGCAGACATCCCATTGGATAGCTAGTTTGTTGTGAGGAATTGAATCAAGAATTTTCTGTACATCGAAAGCGAAGGATTTTTCATAGACTTTCAGGAACTCTTGACGACCGCGTGGACTTACATAGTTATAACCCGTTGCAAAAGGTGTCGGAAGGCTCACCTGGAATCTCACATCCGATGGGATTTTTCCCGTTGACTGAAGCCTTTCAAAAACTTTAAAAGATTCTATAGCATATTCCGAATACCCAATTGGAAATGTTAGTTGATTTTTGTTTATATCATCTTTAATTTTCAGCAATTCGACTTCCCGTATTAACTTACCATCCCATTGTTTAAATTGAAATCTTGGGACACTATTATCGGGCTCCATAGCCGGGTGTTTAGCTAACATCTTGCGCTGAAAAAAAATCCAATTAGTTCGTTCACCTGTCTCGCCATCCGGTATTCTTTTCACATGATTTCCTAGAATATCACAAATCGAACAAAAGACTTCTTCAGATGAGTTTAGAGGGATACTCCCAACAAAATGAGCGGTATTATTTAAATTGGTCATAATTTTATCCCCTCAGAAAACCTCCTGTTTTTTCTGCCACCTTATTGATTATTTTATCTGACACAATTTCAATTTCTGAGTCCGTTAGTGTTGTCACTATGGGTTGTAGTGTAACAGTAATGCCTACAGATTTTTTATTTTTTTCGAGTGGGTCACCTGTAAAGACGTCAAAAACAACAACGTCACTGATTAGTTTTTTGTCGGCTGAGGAGGTTGTATTTATTAAATCTTGTGCGCTGACGTCTGTATCCACGATAAAAGCAAAATCACGTGAAACAGTTTGCAATGGAGATAATTCTAATTTTGGTCGTTTCTTTTCTTTGATCTTCTCTTTAGGCAGGGGAATATTATCAAGATAAATCTCAAAACCGACAACTGGGCCTTCGTTATTCATCGCCTTTAAAACTGTTGGGTGTAATTCACCAAAATTGGCAAGTGTTACACTTGGGCCTAATTGTATGGTGCCAGATCTACCCGGGTGGTACCATTTTGGTCCCCCTTGTACGATTTGGGCACTAGCTGCTGGCCCACTTATTTGATTGAGTACAGATAAAACATCGGCTTTTACGTCAAAAACATCGACATTACGTTCAGCAACATTCCAATTACGCGGAATTGCTTGATGATTTCGGATACCCGATGCCACGGTGATTTCGTCTTCAGGTTTTTCCCCTTTAAATTGTGGGCCTACCTCAAATATTGCTAAATTATCGAATCCTTTGTCTGCATTCCTGCCAGCTGCAGCTATTAGATTTGGTAAAATTGAGGGCCGCATAATATTAAGATCTGTGCTGATTGGATTTATTAACTCGATGGTTTCAGGGTATCCTCCAAATAAGTTTGCTTGATCTTTCTGGATAAAGGAGAAGGTTACAACTTCGTTCATTCCGCGGTTTGCTAAAGTTCTCCGCGCCCGGGATCTGCGATCTTGGGTTAAGTTGATTGCCCCATTTGGGAGTACTGTTTCTCTCTTCATGGCTACGGTCGGAATAGAATCAAAACCATTTATCCGAAGGACTTCTTCAACAAGGTCTGCTTCTCCCATTACATCATAACGCCAAGATGGAACTGCGACATTCCAACCACCCTCAATTTCAGTAACCCCAAATCCAAGAATTTCTAATATTTCTCTCGTTCGATTTGGCGTAACTTTTACACCACCTAAATTTTCTACGCGAGCACTGCGGAGAAAATATGTTCTTCTCCAATTAGGTTCAGAGCCTATTTTGATAATTTCACTCGCTTTTCCACCACAAAGATCAAGTATCAGTTGAGAGGCAATCGCGGTTCCATCTTCTAAGAAGGCTGGATCTACGCCACGTTCAAACCGATAACGAGCATCCGACATTAAATTAAGTTTTCGGCCAGTCATAGCCGTCCTGACAGGATTAAAGTACGCTGCCTCTAGCATTACATTGACCGTTTGTTCCGATACGCCGGTATTTGCTCCTCCCATTACACCTGCTAATGCTTCGGCATTTTTATCATCAGCAATAACGGTCATCTCCTTGTCTAAGGTATATTCTTTTCCATCGAGTGCGAGCATTTTTTCGCCTTCTTCTGCCATGCGTATATAGATGTCACCTTTTATTTTATCAGCATCAAATACGTGAAGTGGTCGATTTAACGCAATAGTAGAATAATTAGTAATATCAACCAACGCAGATATTGGACGAAGTCCAATTGCGAGCAGTTTATCTTTTAACCATTTTGGGCTTTCGCCATTCTTGACACCTGTGAAATAACGGCCTACGAAAATTGGACATGCATCTTTAAATTCTTCACTAAGATCTAGGTATACGTTAACCGGACTTGTAAAACTTTCTTTGATGTTTGGAACTTTCAGTGTGTTTAGCTTTCCAATACCAGCGGCCGCCAAGTCGCGAGCAATACCGTAAATACCCAGACAGTCGCCCCGGTTAGGTGTAATAGCAATATCTATTATTGGGTCAGTAAGACCAAGTGCCTCTGCGGCACTTGATCCAATCTCTGCTTTTTCTGCAACTTCAATAATTCCCTCGTGTTCATCGGAGAGACCAATCTCTTTCTCCGAAAGCATCATTCCGTTAGACATAACCCCACGAATTTTTGTAGTTTTAAGTGTTAGGTTAATACCAGGAATATAAGTGCCATTAGCGGCAAATATACCTTTCATACCTTTTCGGGCGTTAGGTGCTCCACAAACCACCTCCAATGTTTCAGTGCCATTTTGAACTTGGAGTACCTTTAGCCGGTCAGCATCTGGGTGGGGCTTTGCGTCTGCTACGTATCCAACGACAAAATCTTTTAATAATTTGGCACGATCTTCAACACTCTCAACCTCAAGGCCTACCATTGTTAGCCAATGAAGAATTTCTTCCAAACTTTTATCAGTTGTAAGATATTCTTTGAGCCAGTTTAGACTAAATTTCATATCCCAGCCCTTCCAACAAGTGATGGGATATCAAGAGGTTGGAAACCATAATGTTTAAGCCAGCGTATATCTGATTCGTAGAATGTACGAAGGTCAGGGATGCCATATTTGAGCATGGCCATTCGTTCAATCCCCATTCCAAATGCAAATCCTTGAAACTTCTTTGAATCTATCTCACAATTTTCCAGGACATTCGGATTTACCATGCCGCAGCCAAGAACTTCTAACCAGTCGCCACCTTCACCAATCTTAAGAGTACCATCTTTGAACGAGCACCCAATATCCACTTCTGCTGAAGGCTCTGTAAATGGAAAGTAAGAGGGTCGAAAACGAACCGGCAGTTTATCCATATTAAAGAAAGTTCTGCATGCCTCAATTAAGCAACCCTTGAGGTGTCCCATGTGAGTAGCTTTGTCAATCACTAGGCCTTCAATTTGATGAAACATCGGTGAATGTGTCGCATCGTGATCACAACGATAGGTTCTACCAGGTACAATAATACGGATTGGGGGTTTCTGCGATTGCATGGTTCTGATTTGTACAGGAGACGTATGTGTCCGTAATACCATTCGCTGTCCGTCTTTTTTTGCATTGACATAGAAAGTGTCATGCTCTTGGCGTGCAGGATGATCAACAGGGATGTTGAGTGCGGTAAAATTGTACCAATCTTCTTCAATGCTTGGACCTTCAGCTACCACAAATCCCATTTCACCAAATATGGCAATCAATTCATCTGTAGTTTGACTAATAGGATGAACAGTGCCCATGTTTTCGGGACGGATTGGCAATGTGATATCGACCTTTTCTCCTGTGAGGTTGGATTCAAGAATTTTATTGGCAAGATCTTGTTTACGAACATCAATCAAATTAGAGATTACTTGCTTTAAGGTATTAAGCTCTTTTCCTGTTGTCTTGCGCTTTTCTGGATCCAATTTGCTTAATTCTCTCATAAGTGCAGTGATTTGACCTTTTTTGCCGAATACGGAAATTCGGATTTGTTCTAAAGAATCCATATCATCTGCATTGGCAATCAACCCCTCTAATTCTGATCTTATGTTGTTTATATTATTCATCGTTCAACTTGCCTAAATGTTTTTAGATGTATTGTTGATTTAATATTAAAAGGGGGCCGCTTTTTGAGCCGCCCCCGTCGAAAATAGTGTAAATCCGCATTGAGTTCAGGTTTAAGCAGCTTTACTTAGGGCATTTTGAGCTTGTTTGACCAAGCTTTTAAACGATTCTGGCTCATGGATAGCAATGTCAGATAATATTTTTCGATCAAGTTCAATACCAGCCTCTTTCAAGCCATTCATGAATTGTGAATAGTTCGACCCGTTTAAACGGGCCCCGGCGTTAATGCGTTGAATCCATAATCCTCGGAAGCTACGCTTTTTTACTCGACGATCTCGATAGGCATATTGGAGGCCTTTTTCGATTCGTTGCTTTGCAATACGAAAATTATTTTTATTTCGGCCTCTATAGCCTCTAGCCATCGCAACAACTTTTTTGCGCCGCGTGCGGCTTGCTACTTTTCCCTGAGCTCGTGACATGGTTAATTTCCCCTACTGTATGGCATGAAAGACAAGATCTTTTTAGCATCTGATTCTGCCATGATCATCGTTCCACGGGTATTACGTTTCATCTTTTGGGGACGTCTACGAAGAAAATGTTGTTTGCAAGCCGGATTGCCTCGTACTTTACCAGAAGCGGTCGTACGAAAACGCTTTTTTGCGCTCGATTTCGTTTTGAGTTTAGGCATTTCTATTCCTTGTTTCTTTTACCTTTGATGATATCGTCGCTTCAAATTAGTTCATCAAAAATCTTGTATCTAAAACGGCTAGGTATGCCTAAAACACATAGTTTCACCAGACCGTTCAATGAAGCGCGGTTTATACTGAGAAACTCTTATAAATGCAAGTATTACCGCCAATTTTTTATACAATTCTTTTATACATCAGTTGGACTTAATATTAAATAGCCATATTATTCTCTTGAGGGGTTGAACCAACCGCCCAACCAATAGTGGGATTGGTTAATAGCCATTTAGAGATCAAGTATTATTTTGGTGAAAGGACCATAGTTATTTGACGTCCTTCAATTTTTGGAAATTGCTCAATTTTAGCAATTTCTTCCATATCTTCGCGGACCCTATCCAAGATCTTGCCACCTAACTCTTGGTGTGCCATTTCTCGTCCGCGGAAGCGCAAAGTAACTTTCACCTTATCACCTTCACCAATAAATTTACTCATGGCACGCAATTTTACATGATAATCGTGCGTTTCTATACCAGGGCGCATTTTAATTTCTTTCACAATTATTACGTTTTGCTTTTTCTTAGCTTCGTTTTTCTTTTTTTGTGCTTCATATTTATATTTGCCATAATCAAGAATTTTGCATACCGGTGGGTCAGCATTTGGCGATATTGCTACTAAATCTAGACCAGCTTCAAACGCGCGTTCTATTGCTTCTTCTTTTGAAACTATACCGGCCATATCGCCATCAGCTAGAACTAGCCTTACATTTTCTGCGTCAATATTTTCATTGATTGCCGGACCGTCCTTGGATGGGGTGGCATTAAAGGTTGGGCGTACGATTCTTTTTTTCTCCTTTTATTAAGCCCCTGCTTCCTTGGGGCTTAAAACTAGCACAATTTTTCAATGCTTTGCCCTTTGGTACACGAAGGTCTTTCTCCTAAAAACTTAATTTGATTGATTTCATCGATTAATTATTAATTATTAGGGATAATAGCCTCTTTGCGCAGTTTAGCAACTGCTGTTTCAAGCGCAAGAATTTCTTGCTCTTTTCCTCCAAGTCTACGCATTGCAACAGTATTTTCTTTCAATTCGTTAATTCCAACAACTAAGATTATTGGAACTTTTGCCACAGAGTGTTCTCGGATCTTGAAGTTTATTTTTTCATTGCGGAGATCTGCTTTGGCTGTTAATCCGGCCTCAATTAACTCGGCTTGTACTTTGATGGCATAAGGTTTTGCTTCATCTGTGATCGTTGTCACAACAATTTGGAGCGGCGCTAGCCAAAATGGAAACCGTCCAGCATAGTGCTCAATTAAGATCCCGATGAAACGTTCAAATGATCCGAGGATTGCTCGGTGAAGCATCACGGGCCGATGTTTTGCGCCGTCTTCACCTATGTAAGCCGCATTTAATCTTTCGGGTAAAACAAAATCAACTTGAAGAGTTCCGCACTGCCAGTCGCGTCCTATTGCATCGCGTAGCACAAATTCGAGTTTGGGACCGTAAAAGGCCCCTTCTCCGGGATTAAGGTCATATTCATAGCCGGCCACTTGAACTGCTTTGACTAGGGCATCTTCCGCTTTATTCCATGTTATATCATCGCCCGCTCTGATTTCCGGGCGATCAGAAAATTTAATGATAATATCTGTGAACCCAAAATCTTTATATACGCTCATAAGTAAATCACAGAAAGATTTGGTTTCTTCGGTGATTTGTTCTTCCGTGCAAAATATATGTGCATCGTCTTGGGTGAATGCTCGAACGCGCATTAGTCCATGCAATGCCCCAGACGGTTCATTTCTGTGACAGGAGCCAAATTCAGCCATGCGAAGCGGTAAATCGCGATAGCTTTTGATTCCCTGTCGGAAAATTTGTACATGGCAAGGGCAATTCATTGGTTTGATGGCTAACATTTTGTCTTCTGCTTCAGTTACAAACATAGCTTCTCGGAATTTCTCCCAGTGCCCCGAGTCTTCCCATAAAGAGCGATTAACTAATTGGGGAGTATTAACTTCAACATACTCTGCTTTTTTAAGCCGATTTCGAATATAAGTTTTTACTTTTTGAAATAATTCCCAGCCTTTTGGATGCCAAAAGGCTGCACCGATGGCTTCTTCCTGAATATGAAATAAATCCATTTCACGGCCTAAACGTCGGTGGTCACGTTTTTCAGCTTCTTCAAGCATATCAAGGTATGAGTTCAGTTGTTTTTTATCAGCCCAAGCTGTTCCATATATCCGTTGCAACATTTCATTGTCTGAATCACCTCTCCAATAAGCTCCGGCTAGTTTCATTAGTTTGAAATGTTTGCTAATCTTGCCTGTTGATGGCAAATGCGGCCCCCGGCAGAGATCGATCCAATCGCCTTGTTTGTAGATAGAGATCTCTTCGCCAGATGGAATGTCTTCAATCAGTTTTGCTTTATAATTCTCGCCTTTATTCATAAAAAATTTAATGGCTTCATCGCGCCCCCAGATCTCTCGAACAAATTCTAAATCGCGGTCTATTATTTCCGCCATTTTGGTTTCAATTGCATTGAAATCGTCGGTTGAGAAAGACTCTTTTCGAGCAAAATCATAGTAGTATCCATTCTCGATGGCTGGTCCTATGGTAACTTGTGTTTCAGGGAATAGCTCTTGGACAGCTTGGGCCATTACGTGAGCGGTATCATGACGAAGGAGTTCTAAGGCATCTTCATCCTTCGCAGTAACAATCGAAAAATTGCAATCTTCTTCGACGATGGTAGACAAATCTTTCATTTCGTCATTAATTCGGATTGCAAGAGCTGCTTTTGCAAGGCCTGGACCAATATCAGCAGCGACATCTGCGCCTGAAATAGGAGCATCATATTTGCGGACCAGACCATCTGGTAATGTCAATTTTACCATTCTATCGCCGTAAACTCACTTATTTTCTGTATCGTATAGACAAATTTAAATTAGGCGCGGAATGTAGTTAGTTTTCGCAAGGTGTCAAGTTTGATTGTATCCTAACTATTTCGTTAAAGATTCTATAATTTGGCTTGGCATTATATCAGATAACTTGTTTTTACGGAAAATTTTTACACAATCTCCCCTTTGAGCGCAGAGAGCGGGATCGGAGTCGAGGGCATATAATACAATCGTTCTACAACCACTTGCAGCCGCAATATGCATTGGGCCTGTGTCATTACCCACTGCCACTTGTGATTTTCTAGCTAGAGAAAATAAATCAAATAGAGTTGTAGCTCCAGCTAGCGATACACAATTCGAATGTGGTTTAGCTAAATCATATAACAATGATTCTTCTTCTTTGCCTCCGATCAGGATAACTTGCGTATTTTTTAACGCAAAATACTCAATTAGTTCACCGTAGTATTGGTCTGGCCAACGTTTTTCAGGCCGGTGGGAAGCTCCGCCTGGGACGAGAAGTGCATAAGTATCATTTAAGCCGAATTTTTTAATATCTGTATTGATCCACGAAAAATCAACAGTTGGTATATCTTTAATCCCAGCTATATTCAGTTGTTCTTTTTGACGTTCTATCGTATGCATGAGGTTTCGATCCGGATTATTGTGTAGGTGAGAACAACCGGGGGCAATTCCAGACCAATCAGGTTCTGGATTTAATTTATTAATGGGTTTGAGCATTTTGTAATAAAAATTGCTGCGATCAGATGTTTGTAAATCATAGATGCGAGTGAACCCAGCGCTACGAAACCATTTTCGAAGTGTTAACCATTTTGAGATTTGTGTAAACTTTGGTTTGTTGTCAATTTTAACTTGATCAAACCAAGGAGAAGCTTCAGCAAAATCCGCAAATTCTGTTGTTGTTAGTAGAGTAATGTTTTCTGTTTTATGATAAAGGCGGATTGCCATAAAGGGGCCAGAAGCCTGAATAAAATCGCCGAGAGCACCCAATTTAATTACTAATATTCTTTTTGGATTCATCATAATTTTGAAGCGTCGGATATGATTAACTCATTATAGACATCGAGTGTTTTAACACACATTATTTCTTTAGAATAATAACGCCGGACACGATCGGATGCTGCTTCCGCTACTCTTTCTCTTTGGTGGTTTGTTAGTTTTAGAACCCTATTTATAGTGTCTGCTAAATCATTTGGGTCGTTAGGTTTTACCAACCAACCTGTTTGTCCTTCGATAACTGTTTCAGCGGAACCACCGTGGTTTGTTCCAATGACCAGCCGACCCAGTGACTGTCCTTCAACCATTATTCGACCAAACGCTTCTGGATCAGTCGAGGCAGATATCACAATATCGGTGATCATGTAGGCGGCTGGCATGTCATTGCAATGTCCCACTACATGAATATTTTCTTGCATCCCGTATTTCTCTATTTGACGCTCTAATTCGTGCCTATAACTTTCACGGTCGTGGTCTGATCCCACAATTAAGCAATGTATGTCGGCTCTACGGAGTTTTTTGATGGCTTCTATAAAAACGGTATGCCCTTTCCACCGAGAGAGCCGACCTGGTAATATAATGATTGGTTTATCGTCGGGTAATCTCCATTCATTAGCGAGTTTGATACGACGTTCCTGACTAATCTTATTGGGACTGAATTTTTCTATATCAACACCACGCGGGATTACCCTGATTTTAGAACTTGGGACGCCATAAATTTTTAAAATATGTCCGGCGATAAAGTCTGAGATAGCAATAATCCGATCTCCTTTGGTCATAATAGTGTTATATTTTCTTTTAAACCAATTACCATGTCCATATGTGCCATGAAATGTAGTAATAAAATGTATTTTTGTTCTGCGGGCTGCATGCCACGCACTCCAAGCAGGTGCGCGTGACCTAGCATGTATAATATCTACTTGATGAGTTTCTATAATCTTTTTTAGACGTTGTATGTTTTGTCTCATAGTAATTGGATTTTTTCTGTCTACAGGTAACTCATAATGCTCTATCTTCGATCGTTCTAATTCCTGAACCATTGGACCACCGGCAGAAACAACTATCGCGCGACCACCACCCTCTATAATTGCATTAGCGATATCTATGGTACCTCGTTCAACACCGCCTGTTACCAATCTAGGTAACACTTGCAGCACTGTTGGTGCGCGGCTTTTTCTATTATTATTTGTTTTAGGCCGCGAGGATGTTTCCGAATCCAGATAGTTGATGTTATTATTATTAACCAAGAATAAACCCAATAAATTTGTCAAAGGTGTTTTTTATTTAGCATATTTCTCATTAATGGATAATCGATGTCAAACAATACCATAACCTCAAGTCAATCACAGCAAACCTTGTTTCGGTCTTCTGGTGAATTTATTGCTTATGAAATGTTCTCGGGTTCTTCATCAAATTGTTCGCCCGGAATAATTTTTTTACCTGGTTTTATGTCTGATATGAGTGGTGATAAAGCGTTAGCGATTGAGAAATTTGCAATGGAACACGGCCAACCGTTTGTCCGATTTGATTATTTTGGACATGGTTCTTCATCAGGTCAATTTGTTGATGGCCATACAGGAATATGGTTGAAAGATACTTTGGCTGTATTGGATGAATTAACCAAGGGCCCTCAAATACTAGTCGGCTCGTCGATGGGAGGGTGGCTAATGCTTCTAACAGCCCTAGCTAGGCCTGAACGAATAGCTGGTTTAATTGGTATAGCTGCCGCACCCGATTTTACTGAAGACCTATTAAAAAAGGAATTAACGACAGAACAAATGTCAGAAATTTATGATAAAGGCTTTGTTATATGCCCAAGCAATTTTGAAAACGATTATATTTATACTAAGGCTTTGTTTAATGAAGGACGCAAACATTTGGTGCTGCGTAATGAAATCCCTATTGACTGCCCTGTCCGGCTATTACATGGATTGAGAGATGAGAGTGTGCCTTGGGAAACAGCGCTTACCATTCAGGATAAACTGCGAGGGACAGATGTCGAAATTACGTTGGTAAAAAATGGAGATCACCGGTTAAGTAGTGATTCTGATTTAGAACTTATAAAAGGAGCCCTAGCTAATTTGATGAAGCGCCTTTAATCCCTCTCGAAAAGTTGGGTAGAACAACCTCACTCCTAATTCGTTCTTCATTTTTTTATTGCTAACGCGGCGATTATCTTGCCAAAAGGTTTGCGCCATTGGCGACATCCCTTTGAGCGCTTTTTTTAATGGAATTAAGGGAGGCGGTTCAATACCGAGTAATTCAGAAGCGTATGCCTCAACTATTTGCTGCTCAGCTGCCTCATCGTCGCATATATTGTATATACTACCAGGGTCTGGTTTTTTTATTGAGGCGATTACAGATTGTGCAATATCATCGACATGAATTCGTGAGAATAGATGATTCGGTTTAAATATGCGCCGAGAAAGTCCACCCTTTAACTTATCCAAACTTGATCTCCGAGGACCATATATTCCTGGCAGTCTGAATATGTGGGCGGCGCATTTTAACCAGTCGTTTTCGGCTACGACCCTCCGTCGGCTGCGGTCGTTTGTTGGATTTAGTGGGGCTGTTTCATCAACTGTTTGGCCTTCCGTGTTCCCATAAACCCCAGTACTTGAGAAATATCCAATCCAGGGATTGTTGTTTAGTTCAGATAATAAATCACCGTATTGATTTAAAACAGGATCACCTTCGTTGTTGGGTGGAATAGTTGATAAGATAGCATCTGCGATCGTAAGCGTGCTGGTGGCTTTACTAAATTCAATTGGTGTTATGCCTATGTTACGGAGAATTTTGGCCTGATCTTTTTCACGATACGATCCATAAATCGTCCATTTATCTGGGTTGTCATTTTTGAGTAACATCCGTGCTAGAGCTTGGGCAGAATAGCCTGTTCCGAAACAAATAAGTTTTCTTTTACTCATATTCATAATTATTCTTGAAAACTAAAATTAATTATCCCTATCGGTTATCACATTATGGTTTGGCAATATCAATTTCTATATTTGATTATCAAAAATCGGGATTCGAATAATTCTTAGGTGCTGGTAATCCTGAAATGCGGTCTGACAATATATTTTGGAAGCTTGGGCGGGATTTAATGCGAGCATACCAAATTTTTACGGATTTGTAGTCATTCCAAGGCACATCCCCAAGATAGTCAATGGAGGAGATGTGGGCTGCCGCGGCGATATCGGCTAACGTTAATTTATCGCCAGCCAACCAAAATCTACGATTGGTTAAGAATGTTATATATTCTAAATGAGTATGAATATTTGCTTGAGCTGCACGGATTTCTCGGGAATTGGGCTCTCCGAGGCCTAAAAAGCGTTTCATAACTTTTTCGACTAATAATTTATTGGTTACCTCTGCGTTAAATTTTTCATCAAACCAGGCAACAAGCCTTCTAACTTCAGCGCGATCATATAGATTTTGGCCAAGCAAATTTGGTTCAGGATATTTTTCTTCCAAATATTCGCATATAGCCATCGAATCTGATAATACCGTGTTATCAGATTCGATTAAGACAGGAACTTTACCCGTTGGGTTTAACGCTAAGAATTCGTGTCTTCGTTCCCAGGTTTCCTCAACTTTCATTTGGAAAATTAGATTTTTCTCCACTAAAACAATTCTGACCTTGCGTGAGAAAGGAGATAACCAAAGATGATAAAGAGTTCGCATTTATTTTTTTCATACATTGCTTGTGGAATAAGATAAAATCAATTTTAGCGCCAGCCTACATCATTTGGAGATTATAGCAAATTGGGAAACTTAGCTAAATTAGGAGGCCTAATTTTAAACAAAAACCCAACATTTAATATAAAATTAGTATTACTGCTGTTAGCTATGTGAAACAAGGGTTGTTCTTTAGTTCAACATTAGTACTTGAAAAAAGTGTGAGTGATTTAGATATGCCTCTTATCCAAATATTAATACTTGCAGCTATTCAGGGTATTACGGAGTTTTTACCGATATCTTCTTCAGGCCATTTAATTTTAATTCCAAAATTAACTGGATTAGCTGATCAAGGTTTGATGATGGATGTTGCCGTTCATGTGGGGACATTAGTTGCTGTAATGCTTTATTTCTGGCGTGACGTTTTTGGGATGGTCAGATCTTTGGCACGTATTTTTGGACAAATAGAAAACCATAGAAAATTTGATGCTGAATTTTGGTTATTTTGTAAATTGTTGTTGGCAACACTGCCTGCAATAGTTGCTGGATTTTATGTTAACAAATATATGGGAGTTAATCTCCGAACATTAGAAATAATTGGATGGGCCACTTTGTGTTTTGGTATTTTATTATTTGTTGCTGATAAAATAAATATGACCGTTCGTAAAATGGAACATATTTCTTTTGGGGGGGCATTTTTTGTTGGCTTAATGCAGGCGATTGCTCTGGTTCCTGGTGCCAGCCGTGCTGGTATCACTATGACGGCGGCACGGTTCTTAGGAGTAGAGCGACAAGATGCAGCCCGTTTTTCATTGCTACTTTCTATCCCTGCTATTATTGGTGCAGGGGTTTTGAAAGGATATGAACTCAGTGGGTCGACCGATCAGATGCTAATTTATGATGTATTAACTGTAGCTGGATTATCATTTCTTTTTGCGTTGGCCGCAATTTCATTGTTAATGTTGTGGTTGCGTAGGGCTAGTTTTACCCCATTTGTGATTTATCGGATTTTGCTTGGCGGGGTCCTTTTGTGCATTGTATACCGTGGTTCTATATTTGGATTCTAAATACTAAGAATTCACTTTGACTAGGCTTGCTCTTTTTTCATGGTTTCATTGTAATCGAAATTTCCAGTAATGATTGTATATTTTAAATGTAATACCAGTCATTTCTGCCATATTATAGTATGTTATAAGTATTCAAACTGGATCAACGTAACTGAACTCTGGGGAAAAAATAGCGTTTGGGGGGATGGCAATGTCTGATTATTTGAGAGAAACATTACTAGGTTTGGTAAAACAATTCAAATGGAGTTATTTGCCACCATTAATGGTATATGTTGCGGCAGGTATTTCTGGGCTCACCGGCATAGTTGGAACGTTTTTCATTAAAGAATATTTGAACTTATCGGCAGCTTTTTTAGCTGGGTTGGGGTTTTGGGCTGGGCTCCCATGGGCAATGAAGATGCCCCTTGGCCATTTAGTTGATCTTATTTGGAAACATAAAAACTATATGGTCTATTGTGGGGCCTCTGTAATTGCATCAAGCCTTTTGATCATGTATGGATTGATTGCTCATACTGAAGTCATGGCAGATATACTTCAGGTGGAAACTTGGTTTGTTTTAAGCGTAATTCTAACTCCAGTAGGCTATGTGATCCAAGATGTTGTAGCTGATGCTATGACAGTTGAAGCTGTGCCATCTGAAGATAACAATGGCCAAAAGTTTAGCCAAGAAACAATTAAAGAGATGCATACCACGATGCAAACTCTTGGTCGATTTGCAATTATTGGCGGTTCGGTTCTTGTGGCTTTTGCTAATGTAATATTATTTCAAGGTGTTGACGATTTAGGCGAAAAGGAAAAGATTAATCTATATGCCTCTATATATCTGTATGCTTTATTCATCCCTTTGATATCCGTTTTAGGGGTATTACTCGCAAATTTTCAGAAAAACCGTAAAAATATAGCACGAAATAAAAACGGTAGCTTAGGTGTTAGCTATAATGATCATAAGAGACCTGAAGTTAACTGGACCATTCTGATAGGTAGTCTTATTTTTGTATTGTTTTCGGTGAGCGTAGGTTCATTCAATGTTCAGTTTGCTCAAGAGATAGTATTTTTTGGTTCAGTTGCTATCATTCTTTTTTTGATGAATAGGCTTATTAAAGAACTCCCAGAAAACCAAAGGTTTATGATTGTGGGTACCGCAATTATAATTTTTGTTTTTAGAGCAATTCCTTCTCCTGGGCCTGGCTTAAGTTGGTTTGAAATTGATAAGCTTGGATTTAATGAACAATTTTTTTCAGTTTTGTCTCTGCTATCTTCAGTTTTAACACTCTTCGGTATTCTTCTCCTTCGGCCATTTATTAGCAAGAATTCGATAGCAAAAGTCATTGTAGTTCTTTCGGTAGCCGGTGCTGTTTTATTTTTGCCCAGTATTGGGATGTATTATGGTTTTCATAATTGGACAGCTTCAATTTCCGCTGGAATAATCGATGCTAAATTTATTGCCATAATAAATACGGCGTTGGAGTCACCATTGGGTCAAGTTGCCATGATACCACTCCTAGCGTGGATTGCTAAAAATGCTCCTTCAAATATGAAAGCAACGTTTTTTGCAGTTTTTGCTTCTTTTACAAATCTAGCACTCTCCGCTAGTGCCCTTCTCACAAAATATCTTAACGAGATCTTTGTTGTGACTAGGGAGGTAAGAAATAAAGTAACTAGTGCAATCGTATCGGCAGCAGATTATTCGGATCTTGGTTTGTTATTGATAGCAGTTGCAATCTTGACCTTAGCACTTCCGATTGGCGTGGTATTTCTAATTCAGCGAAGCCGTTTCCAGACGACTGACTGATCTCGACACGAAATATCAAGAGAGTATTTCAATGGCTAATTTGTGTATAATGGGATCGCCGGTCGCTAGTACTGTACCATCTGAAGATACTTTAAGGGGTTCACCAGCCCAATCGGATATTTTTCCACCAGCACCTTCAATTATAGGGACAAGTGCGCAATAGTCATAAGGTTGCATCATTGCTTCACATATTATGTCAGAAAAACCTGAAGCTAAAAGTCCGTATGAATAACAATCTCCTCCATAAAGAGGAAATTTCACTTTTTTAGCAAGCTGATTGAAGGATTTTTTGTGTTTACCTTTGAACATATCAGGAGACGTTGCAGAAAGCCAAGCATTAGCGATGTTTGAACAAGCTCGAGTTGTTACCAAATCACCATTATGAGTTGTTGGTTTTTCAGCTACTCCAATCCAGCGGTCTTTTAGGATAGGTTGATCAATTATACCAAGAATTGGTCTATTGTTTTTGCAGAGGGCAATCAAGGTTCCGAAAACTGGTTTTCCAGTGATGAAAGCTTTAGTTCCGTCTATCGGATCAATGATCCATACATATTCAGCATCTAAATTATAACAGCCAAACTCTTCTCCTAGAATACCATGCTCAGGATATTCAGTTTGCAAAACTTTTCGAATGGCCGCTTCAGTTTCGCGATCTGCGACAGTTACGGGAGTTAAATTCTCTTTCTCTTTTATTTTAATATTGCTACGAAAATAATTTGTAACGATAGGCCGCGCGATATCCGCTAGTTTTTCTGCGAGTTCAATATAAGGTATAGGTACTGACATTAATTAAATCACATACATTTATTGTTTATTTTGGTAAAGTAAGTGGTGTTTCAGCAAAACTTCTAAGATATATGATTAGTGCTGCCCGGTCATTTGCACTCTTAATACCTTTGAAAGACATTCTTGTTCCTGGTAGGAATTTTTTTGGTTTTAATAAAAATTTATCCATGTCAGAAAAGCTCCACTTTTCTGACGTTTTTTTTAGGGCTTTTGAATAATTGTATCCTGGTGTTGCTCCCCGTTCACGGCCCATAATTTCATACAAATTCGGTCCAATTTTATTTTTTCCACCTTTCTTAAAGCTATGGCATGCAACACATTTTCTTGCCACTTTTTTTCCTTTAGCGAGGTCTGCCGTCGCCAAACGGAGATGCAGGGATTGTTCTGATCCGGGTTTTATTCTCTCGCCATTTTTTAAATTGACACCAGATTTATCCTTTTCTTCATTCTCGAGGATCATTTTTGTTGATTTTGGCTTCGCTAAGTTGCTCATTTTTTCTTCTTCAGAGGCATTCTTTGCATTTTGTATCTCCGGCCATTTGATCCAATCGTAGTTTGTGCTTTTAGTTAAATTATAATATTTGAATGGCGGTATAAGGGTGTTTCCAACATAATTACTGATGAACAACAAACAAAAGGTAAAAATTAAAGCCCCAAACAACTTATTTATTTTTATTTTACCCATTTTATGTTCTCCCAAAACATTATTAGTTATTTTTGTTGCTAAAACCCTAGCCATAATTATTACGCTTAAAAACGACCTAAAAGCAATCAAAACGCACAATTTAAGTTTAAAAAGCTGAAAATTTAAGCTTGGTATAGAATTAGGTAAATAAACTGTATATAGAAAGTATTATTATGTTAAATTTATATATTGTGGAAAGTATAAGATGACAGAACGTAACCCATTAATTGTTATTCCGTCACAAGTTGATGAAAATGGTATTCCAAAAAAACAACTTTTAGATATCCACGGTAAACCAATGATTGTACACTCATGGAACCGTGCCGTTGAAGCTAGTTGCGGAAATGTAATTGTTGATTGTGTGGATGATGAAATAGCTAGTGTGGTTGGTGAGGCTGGTGGATATATTTACCGAACCGATCCTGACCATCATTTAAAGACACACAATTATCGGACTGAATCTGGGGCAGATCGAGTGGCGGCTACGGTAAACAAGTTTGATCGTTTTTATTGTCACGACATTATTATTAATCTTCACGATGATTTACCGGCGATTGATCCGAAGTATATTCGCGCATTATTATACCCTTTAGCCGATTACGCAGTAGCTATTTCTACACTTGTGTGCCCAATTGAGGAAGGGAATGAGACTGATAATTCTGTTGTTAAGGCAACGGTAGAATGGGAGGAAGGGCGGAACGTTAGTTGGATTTCATCCTCTAAAATTGGTCGGATAAAAGATCTGAGCCGAAATATAGCAGATTTAGGTGAAGGACCTTACTATCACCATATTCCAATATATGCCTATCAGCGGTCCCAACTCGATCGTTTTGTTGGCCTTGAGCCAACAGAAAGTGAGTTAAATCAGCGCATTGAAGGTAAGAGAGCTCTTGAGAATGGTATGCGGATGGATGTTGCTCTTATAGACACCAAGCCACTTGATGTTGATTGGCAAAACGAGGTTGATGAAGCAAGGGAATTGCTTGATAAAACGCTTTAAAATAAGGGAATTGATGGACAATTAGGTGTCGCCTCTTTATATGGAGCCGTTATGGTTAAGGAAAAGAATAACATCATAGCTTTTCAAGGTGAACTTGGTGCAAATGGCGACCTTGCATGTAGGGCTGTGCGGAAAGATATGCAGACGCTACCCTGCGACACTTTTGAAGATACTTTTGCGGCTGTTCATCAAGGCCAGGCAAAATATTTGTTAATTCCAATTGATAATAC
>CAZXGI010000048.1:0-18715 GCA_964639965.1 uncultured Rhodospirillaceae bacterium | reverse complement strand
GTGATCGCGTTCATGTTGAGGGAACGGAAAAGCGGGTTTGGGCCATGAAAGCCCCTGAAAAACCGAAGGGTATACGGGCTGAACCCATGCCTAAAGAGATCCTTAAACTTTTATCTGGTAACTGAATTTATTTTCAACGTAAATTATACTAAATTGCAAAAATTTTCTATGAAAAACCTCTTATTAATGCTTCATTTAGTCTTTGAGAGAATGCTGTTGGGTCAGTGATAGATTCGCCTTCAATAATTCGAGCCTGGTCAAGAAGCAAATGGGCCATATTATTTAGGTCTTCTTTTTTACTTAAATCGTCCGTATTGGCAGCGAGTTTTTTTATTAGATCATGGGTGGGGTTTATTTCCAAAATACGACTGCTATCTTTTACATCCATGTGGCCTTGTTGTTTGAGCATTCGTGCTAGATGCAAGTCCATATCACCCTCTCCGGCAACCAGGCATACGGCACTATCGGTTAGGCGGTCAGATGTTCGTATATCTTTAACTGATTCGCCGAGAGCCTCCTTAAACGAAAGAATTAGTTTAGCAGTTTGAGCATCATTAGCAGCCTTCTCTTTTTTTTCTTTTTTTGCTCCGTCGCCACGTTTAATGGTTTCAAGGTTAATGTCGCCGGATGTAACAGACTTGAATGGTTTGTTGTTATATTGGCCAACCATTGATAGCCAAAATTCATCCACTGGATCGGTCAGCAGTAAAACTTCAATATCACGGGCTTTAAAACCTTCAATTTGCGGCGATGCTTTAAGCATTTCACCGTCATCTCCCGTAATATAAAAAATTTCTGTTTGTCCTTCATTCATCCGCTCACTGTAGTCATGTAGGCTTGTTATTTCATCACTGGTTGTAGTGTTGAATCTAGATAGTTCCAACAACGTTTCCCGATTTTCGTGATCTTCATAAAGCCCCTCTTTAAGAACAGCTCCAAAATTATCCCAGAAAGTTGCATATTCGTCTGGTTTTTTTGTAGATTTCTTTTTTAGCTCTGAGAATACACGTTTCATAAGGGCTTTCTTAATATGACTTACCAGAACATTATGTTGAAGCATTTCACGGCTTACGTTTAGCGGCAAATCCTCTGAGTCAACAATACCCCGCACAAATCTCAGATACCCTGGCATCAAATCCTCACAATCATCAGTAATAAACACGCGCTTGACGTAGAGTTTTACTTTATGTTTGCGTTCCGGGTTCATTAGATCAAAGGGTTTGGACGAAGGAATAAATAGTAAATTTGTGTATTCGATTTTACCTTCGGCTTTATTGTGTAATGTTAGCCAGGGATCGTCAAAAACATGGCCTACATGGTGATAAAATTCCTTATATTGTTCTTTAGAGATATCAGATTTGGCCCGTGTCCAGATCGCAGAGCCACTATTCAGTTGGTCTACTGTTATTTCTTTACCATCAGTTTTTTCCATTTGTATGGGTATAGATATATGGTCTGAATATGTTTTGATAATATTTTGGATTCTGGCTTCTTCGAGATATTCTTTGCTATCTTTGTTTAAATAAACAGTTATCGTAGAACCTTGGCTTTCTCTTTCAGATTCAACGATTGTGAATGATCCGGCACCTTCAGATGACCACAACCAAGCTTTCTCCTCGCCAGCCCGCCTTGAGATTACTTCAACCTTGTTTGCTACACTAAAACATGCATAGAAGCCGACGCCAAATTGGCCAATGAGATCGGCATCTTTCTTTTTATCACCAGATAAGCCCTCTAAGAAAGCTGTTGTACCAGATTTTGCTATGGTTCCTAGATTTTCAATAAGTTCATCATGGTTCATACCAATGCCATTATCACTCACGATTATACTTTTAGTTTTTTTATCGACGGAGATTGTTATAGTTAGTTCTGTTCCAGGGTCTATTAATTTTTTTTCGGTTAGGGCTGTATAACGTAGCTTGTCACAAGCATCTGAAGCGTTGGAAATTAATTCTCGTAAAAAAATTTCCTTATTACTATATAGGGAGTTGATAACGAGATCTAATACTTTGGTAACCTCTGCTTGGAACTCTCGTTTTTCTTCTGTCTTCTTCTTTGCCATTTTGAATAAATCTCTTATTTATTGATCATTTATTTTATCTAGAAAATTTTTCCATTCATATGGATCTAGAGAACGGATTGTGCAAGGCCTGTTTTATATAAAATTAGCAAATTTTTTTGAGTTTGAGTTTGATTTTAATCTAAAAATATAGAAATCAACATATTTAATAGAATTTGGTCGAATTAATTTCCATACATGGATAATTTTTTCCAACATTATTAATTAATATGTTATATAATGTCATAACAAATAAAGAAGCAAGATCTACCCTATTTTTAAAAGTGAAATGAGTGATCAATGCAAATACCCTTACAAGTTATATTCCGAGATATCCCCCATTCCGAATTTATTAAAAAGCGAGTATACAAGAAAGTTGAAAAATTCAAGAAATATACCAACCGAATTACGTTTTGCCGGGTGATTGTTGAAGCACCTCATCGACACCACAATAAAGGAAAGTTATATCATGTATGTATTGATTTGTCTTTGCCCGGTGAAAAAATTGTTGTGGCGCGGGACACTGATGACCGTTCCCATGAAGATGTCTATATTGCAATCCGTGATGCTTTTGAGGCAGCTCGTCGCCAGTTAAAGAAATCGCTACGTCAAAAACGTGAAAGCCATAGAAGAATATCAAAATCGGCTCGGACATTCCTGAATACTAATGGGATTGTGCTCCCAACTTAATTAACCACGCCCCTTTTTTTTAGATAGTTGACACAAAAGAGGGCTACAGAAAAAAAGTTAATAGTCGTAACTTTTTAAGAACTATCGGTAGTTTAAGAAATCATACTTGCAAGTACTTTTCTAAAGCCTGATCTTAGTGATATGCAATCTTCTACAAACGATGCAAAAGTTTTGGCGGTTCTTGGACCCACTAATACTGGTAAGACTTATCTCGCTATGGAGCGATTATTTGCTCATGGAAGTGGTATGATAGGGTTCCCTTTACGTCTTTTAGCACGTGAAAATTATGATCGAGCAGTGGAAATTAAAGGTTGCAGTCAGGTTGCTTTAATTACAGGCGAGGAAAAAATAATTCCGGTTCATGCTAAATATTTCTTATGCACAGTTGAGGCCATGCCGGTTAAAAAGCCCGTTGATTTTGTAGCGATTGATGAAATTCAGCTGTGTTCTGATTCTGAAAGAGGTCATATTTTTACGCACCGATTATTACACGCCCGTGGTATACAGGAGACAATGTTTATGGGATCAGCGGCTATTCGCCCGTTTCTGAAGAAGCTAGTACCCGGTATTAAGTTTGAAATTCGTCCCCGTTTTTCTAAATTAACCTACGCCGGTAGTAAAAAGATAGTTCGTTTACCTCCTAGAAGTGCCGTTGTTGCATTTTCAGTTGCTGATGTTTATGCATTTGCCGAACTTATTCGACGTCAACGTGGTGGGGCGGCTATTGTTATGGGTGCACTGAGCCCCCGCACACGAAATGCTCAGGTTGCAATGTTTCAAAACGGTGATGTCGACTATCTGGTTGCTACAGATGCAATTGGGATGGGTCTTAATATGGATGTAGATCATATAGCGTTTGCTTCACATGCTAAATTTGATGGTTTTAATAGGAGATATTTGCGGTTTAGTGAATTTTCTCAAATCGCTGGCCGTGCTGGTCGTCACATGAATGACGGTACTTTTGGGGTAACTGGTGAAGCCAAAGAATTTGATCCAAATTTAATTCAAAAAATTGAAAATCATTCCACTGACGATATAAACCAAATTCAGTGGCGGAATGCTAAACTTGATTTTAGTTCAATTGACTGTTTATTGGATAGTCTTACCATCCCCCCAAAATTGTTGGGCCTTGTTAAAGTGCGTCAACCTAATGATGAGAAATTTCTTAGTCAATTGGTTTCTGAATCAGCAGTGAAAGATCGTTTAACAGATAGTAATTCCATCCAGCTACTTTGGGAAGTTTGCCAAGTACCAGATTTTCGAAGTCAAACTAATGGCCAGCATGTGGGTTTGCTTTCGCATCTTTTCCAGTCTTTGTGCGATTCGGGAACATTGAGTTCTGACTGGATTAAAAACGAAGTAGATCGTATTGACAATATTGATGGTGGTATTGATTTGCTTTTAGATCGAATCGCCAATATGCGAATTTGGGCTTATATTGCCAACCGATCTGATTGGCTATTAGAAGGAGAAGCCTGGCAGGTTCATACACGTGCGATTGATGAGAGGTTGTCCGATATATTGCATGAAAGATTAACTCAACGATTTGTTGATCAACGTACGTCGGTTTTGGTTAAAAGTATAAAAGAAAGCAAAACGTTAAAGTCTATAGTCAATGTTGATGGCAGCATTTTGGTTGAGAATCATTTTGTTGGTCAAATTGAGGGGTTTAAGTTTACCCCTGATAAGGCAGATAGTTGTTTGGCGGGTCGGACTGTTTCTGCTGCGGCTAATAAGATTTTAGATAATGAGATTAAACGTCGAGTAATAGAATTCGTAAATATAACTAATTCAGAACTTAAATTGGATCTAAAGGGAAATATTTTTTGGTTCAAATCAGGCTATAGGCAGTTGGTAGCCTACCTTGTTGCGGGGCCAGATTGCTTAAAGCCTAGTGCAAGAATTGTCTCAAATGGCCATCTTGAGGGCCATTTGAGAAACAAGGTTGAGAAGCGCGTTCATACTTGGCTAGATGATTATATTAAACAGAATCTAGAGCCTTTACTTAAAGCTAGAGACAAGAAATTATCTGGTGCAATTGGTGGTCTTGTTTTTCAATTAGTTGAGAGCGGAGGAGTATTGAAAAAACGACAAGCATTTGAACAATTAAAGGTGTTAACCAAAAGAGATTATATTTCACTTCGTCATTTAGGTGTTAAAATTGGTCGCAGACAGATTTTTTTCCCAAAATTGCTGCGGCCTAGATCATCGAGTTTGTTGGCTTTGTTGTGGGCCGTTAATAATAAAATAATTCCAGTACCAGAATTGCCAACGCCCGGTCGTGTTTCTATTTTTTACAATGATTTGGTGTCAATCGATTTTATGCGTGTTGCAGGGTTTATCCCGGCAGGTAATTTATTGGTACGAATTGATATTCTGGAGCGATTGGAGGGAATGTTGAAAATGCGGGCTGTTAATAGCCCTTTTCAAATAGATTCTCAGGTATTAAATTTGTTGGGTTGTTCTGCAGAACAAGCTGTTAGTGTTATAGCGTCACTTGGGTATTTTAAAATGAAAGCTTTAACGACTGATCAAGGCATCGACAAAATTTCATTTGTTGATGCTAAATTCCAGCGAGCCGAGTTACAAAATAAGCAGAAAATAAAAAAATCAAAGTTAAATAGGAGAAATAATTTTAAAGAAAATAATAATATTGAAGACTCCCCTTTTGTTAAATTAAGGGAAATATTTGTTCGATGAACAAATTTACAGATAAGGAACAATCAGAACAGTTTTTGCGCGTCGATAAATGGTTGTGGCATGCTCGTTTTATGAAAAGTCGGTCAAAGGCGAGAAAATTTTGTCAAATTAGTAATTTACGTGTTAATGGTAGCATTGTTTCCAAAGCCCATTATTTAATCAAGCCAAGCGATGTGCTGACTTTTACCTTGCACCATAATATAAGGATAATAAAAATTTTAGATGTGGGTGTTAGGCGAGGTCCTGCGCCCGAAGCAAAAAACCTATATGAAGATATGTCTCCGCCGATTTCTTCTGATAAAAAAGATCATGAATCTTTCGCGATTATAGGCAAGCGTGAAATTGGTTCCGGACGGCCTACTAAGGGGGAGCGTCGTGCTATTGATAAGTTGATGGCTAAGGGTGAACACTGGCAATGAAGAATATTAAAATGCTTTAGTTGCTTTTACTTTCAGAATACCCATGCTAATTAACGCCCTATGATTAATAGAATTAGAGAGTTATTTCTGGAGGGTTCGGTAAAAACCACCAAGCCCAATAAGGTCGAACTTCAAGCTGCCGCTGCCGCCTTGTTGGTAGAATCTGCTTGCATGGATGGAAGTTTTGATGATCAAGAGCGTAAAAGTATCATAAAATTGATGGAACAGCATTTTGATTTAAATAATGAAGAAAGTTCCACTTTGATTTTGGAAGCCGAGAAAATAATAGAAAATGCAAACGATATTTATACCTTTACACGGGTAATAAAAGATCGATATGAACCAAAACAACGTATTGAGGTGATTGAAATGCTTTGGGAAGTTGCCTTCGCTGATGGTAATGTGGATCACTATGAAGCAAATTTGATAAGTAGGATCGCAGGTTTGATTTTTGTTAGTGACCGTGATCGGGGAGACGCAAAAAAAAGAGTAATGGCAAGGCTTGGCATGGATGAAGCTAATGTGTAATAAAGGTTTAACTTGAAGATGGTATAAAAACTAAAAGTCAAAAATTAACGGAGACCATTATGACCTATATTGTCACCGAAAACTGTATTAGATGTAAATTTATGGATTGTGTTGAGGTTTGCCCTGTTGATTGTTTTTATGAAGGTGAAAACTTTTTGGTAATCAATCCGGACGAGTGTATTGACTGTGGTGTGTGTGAACCCGAATGTCCAGCTGAGGCAATTTTGCCCGATACTGAGGACGGATTAGACGAATGGCTTGAACTTAATACACGTTTTTCAGAAAGCTGGCCAAATATTACAACAAAGGGAACCACTCCTGACGATGCGGAAGAGTGGAAGGGTAGAGACGGCAAGAGATCCGAATTAAGTGAGAACCCTGGTAAAGGTGGTTGATTAGTTTTGCAAAAAAAATAGAGATAAAACTGAAGAATTATATTTTATAGGCTATTTTCCTTTATAATGTTGATTTTAAACCTAGGCTTTATGGAGTGTATTTAGGCCAATTCTTGTGTTGACTTGAAACGGCCGGTCGGGCAATTAGGCTTGAACTGGCTTTGTGTTGTATAGTTAATCTTTGTGGGTAATATTATGGCGCAAATGCTTATTGTTAATTAACTTGCTAAACGTTTTGCGAATAATTTCAACTTGCTTTGAATAAGTTACGAGTAATTCCTGATTTTGATAATAATTTTTGGAGAAAACAAATATTATGGTTTCAAGAAAAAAAGAGAAGGAAAAAAAAATAGCTTTTGAACCCGGAGACTTTGTGGTCTACCCAACACATGGTGTTGGCAAAGTTACTGGTATTGAGAAGGAAACTATAGCTGGTTCCTCTCTCAAACTGGTCGTAGTTACTTTCGACACTGATCGAATGACACTCCGTGTACCCATTAATAAAATGGAGACATCAGGTCTACGCAAAGTAAGTTCTCGTAAAGTAATGGATGATGCTGTCAGTACTCTAAAGGGGCGCGCAAGAATTAAGCGAACTATGTGGAGCCGTCGTGCTCAAGAATATGAAGCAAAAATTAATTCTGGAGATCCACTTTTAATTGCTGAAGTTGTTCGCGATCTTCATCGTAATGTTGGCCAGCCAGATCAATCGTTTAGTGAGCGTCAAATTTATGAAGCAGCTCTCGAACGATTAGCCGGTGAATTTGCTGCTGTTGAGAAGATTGAAAAAGATCAGGCTACAGAAAAATTAGAATCTGTTCTGCAGGCGGCTTAATTTTCTTCAGAATCAAGTTCTTTTTTTAAGTTTCTTAAAGTGTTAATTGATTTTTATTTGATTCTTATGCGTGCAACTTTATTCAGAAATCACTTTAATAAGTTTTCCTGGTTGTAATTTTTCCGAAGGTTTTAAACCATTAATCACTCGAAATGTTTCTTCCTTTAAGCTGTTTATATCCATAAATTCTATGAAATCTGTAACCAAATCATTTTCATTAACAGCTTTTACAAGTATTCTGGTGGTTCGGATCTTTCTTGCTTCAATCCGTGAAATATTCCTTAAACTATATGTTGTTCGACGGAGACTAAGGTCAAGTTTTTTGGTTTGATCAATGTGTGTTAGAAATAAAAATCGATATATCCTAGAATTATTATATTTAACAGCAGTTAGCCGGAGATCAAAAATACGATTTTTTTCTCGAATTTGCGTTTTGGCTGTAGCGCCGGGCATGCCATTTACGTTGATGCTTTCGATCCGAGCAAAAGTATTGTTTCGTGCCCATACTTTTGAAATATAATCTGCTACAGATCCACCAAAAGGCTTTTTTGCAGTGTCAAATTGTATTAAAGCACCTTTAGGACCCTTACCAATTACAGATTGTGGGTTATTGAATAGCCGAAATCCCCGTGGCACTTTAAAACGAAACCGCATTTCTGGATGAATAAATGATCGTCCTTTGATAAGACCTTCTTTTGGATCATCACCGTAGAGCATATTATGTAGGTGCTCCATATAATCAACAGTACCAGTTCGAAACCCTGATGCTGTGAATCTAGTATTGTTTATTGCGCGTTCAACACGATCAATGGTACGAGGATGAGTGGCAAACATATCACCTCGGTCAACACTGGCAGGGTCCTTTTTATGACGTTTGGCTTCTAGTTGGCTGTGTGCTCTTAATTTATTGAGGAATGTTGCCATTGAACTAGTATTATAATTACTTCTTGATAAGTAGCGGACACCAAGAGTATCAGCTTCAAATTCTTGCTTACGTGAATAGGACTGGATAGCAGCCTTACTTGCAAAATTTGCTAAATCACCAGCAGTGGATCCTAAAAATATGTTAGCTGCAATTGAAAGTCCTCCAGCCAACATTGAACTACTATACCGTTGTGCGGTATGGCGAGCCGTTATATGTCCTATTTCATGTGCCAACACGCCGGCAAGTTCTGCTTCGTTACTAGCTAGGGCCATTAAACCACGTGTTACATAAACGTAGCCGCCTGGAAGTGCGAGGGCATTAATTACTGGCGAATTCAATACTGTGAAGGTCCATTTTAGATTTGGGAGCTCTGATTTTGAAGCGAGTTGATTTCCAATTCTGCTAACATAGCTGGCAAGTGTTTCATCGTCGTAGCGACCACCAAATGATTTTAAGATTTTTGCGTGTTCCTCACGACCTATTCGAATTTCATCATTTAAAGACATCAGGCCGGTGAAGCTTTGATCACCAGTGGCTGGATTGACTGAGCAGCCTGAAAGGCTGATTACTAGTAGCAAACTGAATGATAATTGCAAAAATTTGTAATGGCTTAACATGCCTTTTCCCAAAATACGCTAACACTGATAGATCGTGCTATTTTAACCCTATAAAAAGATCTAATCTAGTCAACTATGATAGGTCTATATTTTTTGACAGAGGAACCCAAACCAAATAGACCTATTATTCATGGACACTTTCTCTGCAACATATCAGCTCTATCCTGAAATAGAGTCTTATTCAAATGGTATGCTCGATCTAGATCGTCATCATAGAATGTACTGGGAAGTTTCAGGTAATCCAAACGGTTTACCTGTCGTTTTTTTGCATGGAGGTCCTGGTGCGGGTGCATCGCCTTCTCATCGACGATACTTTGATCCTGAATATTATAAAATTATTATTTTTGATCAAAGGGGAAGTGGCAGATCAAAGCCGTTTGCTGAATTAACTAATAATACAACACAACATTTAGTTTCTGATATGGAAACTTTGCGAAAGTTTTTAAAAATTGAGCGTTGGTTGGTTTTCGGCGGATCTTGGGGTTCTTCTCTTGCTTTAGCTTATGGTGTAGCGCATCCAAATCGGGTATTAGGCTTTATTTTACGCGGTATCTTTCTTTGTAGTAGTCGCGAATTAGATTGGTTTCTCAATGGTATCAAAACAGTTTTTCCTCATGAATGGAGCAAGTTCTGTGATTTCATTCCGGTAGATGAACAGAACGAATTACTTCAGTCCTATTATAATCGTTTAGTTAATCCCGACATTAAGGTAAATGGACCAGCGGCAAGTGCTTGGGGCAATTTTGAGGGGTCATGTTCCACATTATTGCCTAAAGCTCGGGGCCCAATAACTATAGATTCTGGTCAAACTTTGTTAGCCTTGGCCAGAATTGAGGCACACTATTTTTTGAACAATTTTTTTCTACCTGATAATTATTTTTACAACTTTTTATATAAAATTAAGGATATTCCAGCGACCATAGTCCAGGGTCGCTACGATATGATTTGTCCAATTGTGACAGCCTACGAACTAGTAAATAATTGGTCAGAAGCAAATCTTGTTATTGTACCGGACGCTGGGCATTCTGCAATGGAACCAACTATAAGGTCTGCGTTAGTAGCGGCGACTGAACGCTTTAAAAAATGCTAATTATATAAATATTGTGGGAATTATCATTGATTTATGTGTATAATTCTAATAGGCGTATCAAGATATCAGTATTTCCTTGTTTCTGAGTGGAACGTTTTAAGATGATGCAACTGTTTGGCTGTTAATTTATTTGGAAAACATATTACAAAGTTGTTTTTATGTATTATATAAGAAATAAAATTATTTCCTTATTACTTTTGACTTTGATTATCATAGCTCCAATGAATGTTTGTGGACAGGCTAAAGCCGATCCGGGTCAAAAGTACGACCCTGCTTTTGTAACGTTTGGCGCAGGTTATTATGATTTTAATCGAAGAAAAGAGACGGGCGTGGAGTTTCGTGCCGAATATAGGTCTGATAAGCGGTTGTCGATCTTTAAGCCTTTTGCAGCTTTTTCTACTACTAATACTTCTCAGGGGTTCATAGGTGCCGGTCTTTTATTAGATCTTTTTATGGGGCGCAGGTACGTAATGACCCCATCATTTGCTCCGCATTATTATTGGGGGGGGAATAAAAAACTAGATTTAGGTCATTCAATAGAGTTTAGGTCCCAACTTGAGTTTGCGTATCGTTTTGACAATCGATCCCGCCTTGGTATGGCAATTTCGCATTATTCAAATGCTGGTATAGGTAATTCTAATCCAGGCACTGAAACTGTGACCATTTATTTTTCTGTGCCGTTTCAATAGATATGGCAATAATTATAATCAATTTTCTGAATCCTATATTGCATAAATTGCAGGATAATTGAAGAGTATTGGATGATTCTGAATGGTTGCGTAACTCAGTTGGATAGAGTGCCAGATTCCTAATCTGGAAGTCGGCAGTTCGAATCTGCCCGTGACCACCATTCTTTCCGTGTTAAATGCGGCCATAGTGATTTTTATGGGTGTTTAACACTAAAACTAACAATATTCTTAGGCGTTATTGTTTTTCCTTCAAAATGCTTAAGAATATTTTTTTTTATTATCTGATAGTTGTTTTCTACAAATGGTGTATTTTTAATATTGTTATCCCCTATCGACATTTTAAAGAGGAAATCTCGCCAGAAAGTTGCTGAATCATACGTATTGAGATACCAATCCCTGCTATCTTTTGCCAACATTTCTCTCTTTTTTTCATGTTTTAAGAAAAATAAAATTTGCTGCAAACATTCATCAAAATTCTTGTATGTTATTAATTTTCCTTGTGGAATTGTTTGTTTAATATCAAAATTGTCCTCAGCCAAACAAAATGAACCACATGACATAATTTCAAAAATCTTACCTCGTACAGCCCACTGTCCTTCAGACCCTCCAGGACATAAGACGATTTTTGAACGGTTAATCGTATTTATATAATCTTTGCTGGATATTCTGTTTAAAGTATGTGCACTGCTGTCAGCTGGCAGACCTATTGACTCGTCAAAATAACCCCCAAAATGGGAAACCTTAATTCCGTGGGGAAGCAGATTTTTTTTTAAAAACTTTAATAATCTATGACGCGCCATATAAAGGCTACCTATAAGAGCCACGTCTATATCTTTTTTTATCGACAAATCTTTAAATTGATTATTTAGAATATTATTTCCACTTAAATACAGCACCCCCTTTTCTGGATTCAATTGCTCGCGCCAAAAGCGAAAACGCGCGTAACTAATAAAGGAACACGCTTCACAAAAATAAGACGTTGATTTATATAAATTATTTTGGCGAAAATTAAGTGGTGTTGGTCCCGGGTAAGTATCCCAAGCAATTGTCAGGACTTTTATCCCCACTTCTTCAAAACCATTGATTAACTGTCCCGGGATATCATCTTTTGACCAACCCGTAATGTAAACAATAAGATCTGGTTTGAAATCAAGTACAGCCTTTGTTGCTGCTTTTATCATACCGCCAAGGCCGATTTCTTTTTTTATTCTTTGGAATACAAAATCATTATGTTCTTTAATTAAACCGCTAGCCAACATCGGCAAACGAACCTCCAAATTTCCAGGCTCATTCTCAAAATTATTATATTGTTCATGATTAAAAAACAGGACCCTAATTTTGTTCATCCTTTTGGTTTAGTTAATGAGTGTAATTTTGATTATTAATACAGTATTGTTCGTTATTACAAAAAATTAGGTCAGTCTAGATTGAAAGCAGAAAAATCCTACTTCCCATAATACTTTTCGCCAATTTTGATTGGGAGCATTCCCCGTTCGGCTCGACTTTGATTGGTGTCCCTTAAGCTATATGCGCAGCCACAATATTCTTGCTGATAAAAATTTTGATCTTTAGAAATTTCTATCATTCGATTGGAGCCCCCTTTTTTTCTCCAATTAAAGGTCCAGTATGTAACACCATTATATCGGTTCGCTGCCCTTACACCACAACCATTGATTTGTTTCAAATTTTTCCAACGTGATGTTCCCAGAGTGCTTGTAAAGATTGAAAAATTATTTTCAAAAGCATACTTTGCTGAACGCTCAAAACGCATATCAAAGCATAACGTGCAACGATAACCGCGTTCTGGTTCTAACTCGTAGCCTTTTACTTTTTGAAGCCAGGCATCTTTATCATAATCTAGATCAACAAAAGGAGCCTTAAGTTTATCGGCATAGCGCTTGTTCTCGTTTTTGCGTATTTCGTATTCTTTAATAGGATGTATATTAGGGTTGTAAAATAAGATTGTATAATCAATATCGGAACGCTTTAACTCGGCCATAACATCACCTGCACAAGGAGCACAGCACGAATGGAGTAAGATTTTTTTTTCATCCCCAGGAGCTACAAGCTTGGGGCGTTGACGTATTTTGTGCTTCGTGACCATTTTAGAAAACCTTCAATTAGGAACGCTGCTAACAATATCACCAATTTTTTGTGATTGCTAAAGCCTTAATTTCTGAAGCCTAAATTTTTTTTAATAATGTTGCTAAAGCTTGATTATCGAATTCTCTTTATTATAAATGTAACTAAGGCAATTTATTTAATTTGTTAATAGAAATTATTTTTTGGCTATTATTTCAATAATAACAATCTTTTATATAAATTATACATTAATCGGTTAATTATAGAATAGAACATAAATAACCAAATACTGTATAATTATTTATGTTATTTTTTAAGTGTTAAAAGAAATTTTGGTAAATTATTAATTCAAAAACAATTTTAATTAATAGATTTTAGAATTTGAATTTCTACGTGGTCAAACAGGATTTTTATCCTATTTTACGACCCTTTTAATTCAACGATATAGAATCGAACTAAAGGTTATTTTAAAGAATTATTGCTAGAAATATAATTCACAGTTTACCAGCCATAAATAATGAATATTTGAAAGTCTCTAGGTTAGATGAAAAAAATATTAGACTTAAATCTTTCAAAAGAATCTTTTATATTAATTTTAATTTGTGTTTTGGTCTTACCATTGTGGTTTGTAAAGTGGGATCCCCTTAAATTAGAGGGTTCTTCAGAACTCACCATCAAGCCTATAAATCAACGAAATAACAAGTTCACAACCTCAAAGACAGAAATAGAAGTCTCAAACAGGGTATCTCTTTCACCTGTAACAAGGAAGGTTTTGATCAACCCTGGAGATACTTTGATGAAAATTTTTACCAATGCGGGATTAACCCGTCCGGTTTCTTATCAGGCGATTATCTCATTGAGTAAAATATTTAACCCAAAAAATATACTTCCAGGACAGGAAATTGAGTTTGTATTTAAACCCGATTTACGTGTTCAGTCCGGAAAAGAGGAAGTTGAAAAGAAAAAATTAAATACCATTATATTTCGACCAAATTCATACCATGAGTATACGATTACACCCGAAAAAACTAATGGATTCAGAACCAAATACTCTAAGCAATTTATCAAAACACAAGTTGTTCGAACAGGGGGCCAAATTAACTCAAGCCTATATTTGGCTGCAACAAAATCTGGGTTACCAAACCCTATAATAATGGAAATGATTCGGATATATTCATGGGATATCGATTTTCAACGTAGCATTAGGTCTGGTGATAAATTTGAAATCCTATACGAGCGGAAAGTAAATCGAACCGGAAATTTAGCGCGTTATGGAAATATTTTATACGCAAATTTAAAATTAGGAAAAATCTCGTACCCACTTTTCTTTTTTAGGACGAATGACAAAAGGTCAGACTATTATGACAATAAAGGTCACAGCGCTCGAAAACCCCTTATGCGAACGCCAATAAATGGTGCTCGTTTATCATCCGGATACGGAACAAGGCGACACCCAATTCTAGGGTTTAATAAAATGCATAGGGGTGTTGATTTTGCAGCCCCTAGGGGTACGCCCGTACTAGCCGCCGGAGCAGGGACGATAATTTATCGCGCTAGGAATGGTTCTTATGGGAATTACATCCGGATACGTCACAACTCAAGATACTCTACCGCTTACGGTCATCTAAGCAAATTTAACCGCCGGGTAACCAAAGGATCACGGGTCCGACAGGGTCAAATAATTGGTTATGTTGGGACTACCGGACGTTCAACCGGACCACATTTGCATTATGAGATTCTTGTTCGAGGTCGTCAAACGAACCCGATGCGAGTGAAAATGCCTTCCGGGCGGCGCCTTACGGGAATGAACCTCAAGAACTTCAGAAAAAAAAGAGAAAAAATACGAATTTTATTCTTAAATACCACGTCTAAAAAAGAAGTAGCTCAAATTCAAAACTGATCCTTTAAATTAAATTTTCTAAGCGTTAACCCACTTTAACGATCGCCGTTAATTAATAAATTATTTTCTTTGGCTTCAATTTGAATTTCACCATTTTTTACCGTTCCATTAAGAATCAGATTCGCTATTCGGTTTTCCAAATTCCTTTGTATAACCCGTTTTAAAGGACGAGCACCAAACGTAGGATCATAACCTGCTTCTGCAAGCCAAGAAATCGCCTCCGGTTTTATTTTTAACAAAATCCCCCTTTCTTTTAACCGATTGTTCAAAATTTGAATTTGTATTTTAACAATTGTCGCCATATCCTCTTTAATTAAGCGTTCGAATAAAATAATATCATCAAGTCGATTTATAAATTCAGGTTTAAATGAACCACGAACTACTTCCATAATTTTGTTTTGCAGTTCTTTTGAATCTTTACCGTTGTTTTGTTCTGCTATAATATCAGAGCCTAAATTCGAAGTTAGGATAATTATTGTATTACGAAAATCAATCGTGTGCCCTTGACCGTCGGTAAGCCTCCCATCATCCAAAACCTGAAGCAATATGTTGAATACATCTGGATGGGCCTTTTCAATTTCATCAAATAAAACAACTTGATAAGGCCTTCGTCGCACCGCTTCTGTTAGTGAGCCGCTTTCTTCATATCCAACATAACCTGGGGGGGCTCCTATGAGACGTGATACCGAATGTTTCTCCATAAATTCTGACATGTCAAATCTAAGCAAGGCATTATCGTCATCAAATAGAAACTCGGCCAAAGCTTTCGTAAGTTCGGTTTTTCCAACACCAGTGGGCCCAAGAAACAAAAACGAACCTAGAGGTTTTGTTATATCTTGCAACCCTGTTCTTGCCCTTCGAACTGAATCCGAAACTGCCTTTAAAGCGTTCTGTTGTCCGACCACTTTTTGGGAAAGATGTTCTTCCATAGAAAGTAATTTCTTGTTTTCGCCTAGCATTATCTTTTCCGCCGGAATACCAGTCCAACGTTCAACCACCGAGGCAATCATCTCTTCTGTGACAACTTCCTGGACCATGCTGTGACTACCTTTAAGTTCTGCGGTTTTAAGTTTTTCTTCGAGGTTTGGTATTAGGCTATATTGGAGCTCGCCGGCGTTTTCTAAATCACCCTCGCGAAATGCCCTATCCAATGCTATGCGAGCTTGATCAAGTTGCTCTTTGATTTTTTGGGTTTCAGCAATATCTTTTTTTTCTTCAACCCACTTTTTTGTTAAAACATCGGACTCTAATGTAAGTTTCTCGAGTTCCTCGTTAAGCAAGGAAGAACGTTCTTCAGAAATTTTATCATTTTCTTTTTTGACAGCTTCTAATTCAATCTTAATTTGAATAATCCGTCGATCTAACTCATCGATTTTTTCAGGCTTTGAATCAACTTCCATGCGAAGGCGACTTGCGGCTTCGTCGACTAAATCAATTGCCTTATCGGGTAGATAACGATCTGTAATATAACGTTTGGAAAGTTTAGCTGCTGAAACAAGAGCAGAATCAGTTATTCTGACACCGTGGTGGAGGTCATATTTCTCTTTTATTCCACGCAAAATCGAAATTGTGTCTTCAATAGTTGGTTCTGAAATAAAGACCGGTTGAAAACGACGCGCTAGTGCAGCATCTTTCTCAACATTTTGCCGGTATTCTTTTAATGTTGTGGCACCAACACAGTGAAGTTCCCCTCTAGCCAAAGCTGGTTTGAGTAGGTTAGATGCATCCATTGCTCCCTCGGCTGCTCCTGCACCCACCAATGTATGCATTTCATCTACAAATAATATTATTTCTCCTGCCGATTCTGTAACCTCGGTGAGAACCGATTTTAGACGTTCTTCGAAGTCACCTCTAAATTTTGCTCCTGCTAGAAGTGCTCCAAGATCAAGAGCCATTAGTTTCTTGTCTAAAAGTGACTCAGGCACGTCGCCATTAACAATACGTTGTGCTAGTCCTTCAATAATGGCAGTTTTACCTACACCAGGTTCACCGAGTAAAACAGGATTATTTTTAGTGCGTCGCGATAGAACTTGGATTGTTCGGCGTATTTCTTCGTCTCGACCAATTACTGGATCTAGTTTCCCTTCGCGAGCATTGGAGGTTATATCTTGGGCATATTTATCCAAAGAATCATAGTTTTCTTCCGCATTAACCGTACTAGCTTTACGTCCCTTCCGCTTATCATTTATTGCAGTATTTAGATTTACTGGATTTACTTTATTGATTTTCAATATTTTATACGTTGGAGTATCTGGGGTAAGTGTCAAAGCTAATAGTAAATGTTCAGCCGCGACAAAACTGTCCCCATTTTTTTCCGCTAATTCATCGGCTTTTTCAAAAACTTTTGAGAGACTGGTGGATATAAAAACCTGACCCGCCCCAGTACCCTGTACTTCCGGTATGGTTTTAAGTGAATTTAAAATGTCTTGATAAATTTGTTTCGCGTTCCCGCCGGCATCTTCAATAAGATTGGATGCTAGATTTTCAACGTCCTCTATTAATACTTTAAGTATATGCTCAGGTGATAACTGTTGGTGTCCCGCACGTGTTGCAGTCCTCTGCGCAGCCTGGATAAGGCTCTTAGAGCGCTCTGTGTAATTTTCTAAATCCATTTTAATTACCTATAGTCTGATAAGGTATTATAATTGTCGTTTAAAATACGGTTTAATTTAAGGATCGTAGTTAATATCTTAGGACCTATTAATTTATATGGAATAATTTGGTTTAGCTGCAAGGGGATAAAAAAATATACCATTCTCAATATCAACTAATGCAGTCCTAATTTTGTCAGTATATTTGAGAGTAGCAATCGTTATCTTATGAAAGGTCTGATTTTCTGAATGGCTTGAGAATATGCGATTACCTTAAGAAATATGTTTTTTTTGGTGAGTGTGAATATATATATTTGCTCTCCAAAAAATAATACGGTAGCTTAAAGTTAAGAAAATTTGTCAATTCAGCGAGGCAATTATTGTGTCTTATAGAGAAAATCCATCTTCTGTTTTAGATTTGGTTACTGACGATGAAGCACACCGTGACGTCTACATCGACGAAGACATTTTTCAGTTGGAAATCCAACACTTGTTCAAAAATACATGGATTTATGTTGGTCATGCGAGCCAAATACCCAAGAAAGGTGATTTTTTCACGACAACTATAGCAGACCAGCCTGTTATAATGGTCAGGCACAGCGATGATACGGTTAAAGTTCTAGAAAACAGGTGTGCCCACAAAGGGGTAGAGTTAGTAATTGAAACTCACGGCAATACTGGGAAAACATTTCAATGTCCTTATCATGCATGGACGTATCGAACCGACGGCTCTTTGCTTGGAATTCCCGTCAAAGAAGAATATGAGCCAACCAAATTAGAAAGATCTTGTGCTCAAAAAGGCCTAATAGCTCTGAAAAACGTTAAGGTATATAGAGATTTTGTCTTTGTTAGGCTTAGTGAAAACGGTATTTCATTTGGTGACTATTTTGGTGAATCGTTGAGCAGTATAGACAATATGGTTGACCGTTCCCCGGAGGGTCGGCTTGAAATAGTTGGTAATCCACTTCGCTACATGAATCATTGTAATTGGAAAATGCTAGTTGAAAATCAAACAGATTCCTTTCACCCTATGATTGTACATTTTTCCTCTGCGGGAACTGTGAAACGCCTCTGGGAAGAAATGCAGCCGTATGATGGACCAACTCCGATGGTTGTGGAATGTATGGTCCCTTTTGCTCAAAGTTATGATTTTTATAAAGATATGGGTGTTCGAATTTGGCAAAACGGACATGGT
>CAZXGI010000047.1:3998-19573 GCA_964639965.1 uncultured Rhodospirillaceae bacterium | reverse complement strand
AGGGTATCATCACCTGTTCCCGCGGTTAAAGTGTCATTTCCGGCGCCACCATTCAGTGTATCATTACCACCTGCGCCAGTTAATACGTTAGCACCACTGTCACCGGTTATATTATCATTGCTATTAGAACCTGTTACATTCTCAATACCGGTAAAATTATCACTACCATCGCCTCCGGTTGTTGTTCCTGCACCAACAGCGCCCGCTGATAAATCGACGGTTACGGCGCTAGCAGCATTTGAATAAATGAGAGTATCTGTTCCTGTTCCTCCAGTAATGGTGTCATCACCCGTTCCACCCTCTAGCGTATTGGTTCCGGATGTTCCGACCAAGGTGTCATTACCAGCTCCGCCGCTTAGTGCGTCATTTCCCGCGCCGCCTGTCAGTGAATCCTGACCGTTCCCCCCATTTAGGGTATCGTTACCATTTTCCCCGTCTAATGTATCGTTATCATCACCTCCGTTTAGCGTATCGTTACCACCACCGCCTTTAATGTTATCGTCGCCGTCTTCACCACTCAATACGTTGGCATTATTATCACCGGTCAGGGTGTCTGCTAAATCTGAACCAACCACGTTTTCAATAGCGGATAGTGTATCGTTGTTAGCAGCGTTTCCATCAGTTTTTGTTCCGGCTGCTAGATCAACTGTAACGGCCGATGCCCAGGCCAAATAGTTTGCGGTATCAGTCCCCGTTCCGCCCTGAAGTGTGTCCAGACCATTTGTGGCATATATTGTATCGTTACCACCCCCGCCTTTTATCGTATTGGCACCTGAACTGCCGGTCAGAGAATCATTATAACCTGAACCGGTGGCATTCTCGATACCCGTGTATGTATCGGTGGCACCCCAACCATCAATACCCTTTCCTTCGCCACCAGTTGATGTATCTTCGAGATCAACAGTGACAGCTGCGGGATCGTCGGTATAATCTACCGTGTCACCTAATGTATCGTGATTTCCGCCGTTTAGCAGGTCGGTACCGGCACCTCCAATTAGCGTGTCATCGCCATCAAGCGCATTTATTGTATCGTCGCCATTATTACCTTTTAAGATGTTATTTCGAGCATCGCCATCCATGCTATCGTTGAAGGCTGAACCTGCAATATTTTCTATGCTATCAAGGGTGTCAGTGTCACCCCAACCGTCGGTTACTGTTTGTGGATTAGTGTCCATATTAACAACAATAGCTGCGGGATCTTCCGAATAATCTGCCCAATCAGAACCATTTCCGCCGGTTAGTTGATCGTCACCGGCGTCCCCGATAAGTGTGTCATCACCATCTGCGGCGCTAATTACATCGTCTCCAGCGAGACCCCTCAATATGTTAACGTTATTATCTCCGGTTAATGTGTCATCATAGGCCGAACCTGTAGCATTTTCGATACTAGATAGTGTATCAGTTGAATCGGTTCCCGGTTGCATCGCTGTACCACCATCTGTCGCTGTATTATTTGCGAGATCAACCTGTACGGCTGAAGCATCATTTGAATAACTAACGGTGTCGTTGCCATTTCCGCCATTTATTGTATCTGCGCCTGTGCCGCCATTTAGAGTATCATTTCCGTTACCCCCATTCAGCGTGTTAACTCCGGTAGAGCCGGTAAGTGAATCGTTGCCTGAACCTCCTGTGGCATTCTCAATGCTGGATAAAGTGTCATTTGAGCCACCAGAATCAACACCCGTTTGATTTTCAAGATTAACGGTTACTGTTGTAGTTTCGGCCGAGTAGCTTGCGGTATCAGTTCCTGGTCCCCCGTTTAGTGTATCAGCACCGAGACCTCCTTCCAGGACATCATCTTCTATACCGCCATATAAAATATCAGTACCTGTTCCTCCCTCAAGAGTATCATTTCCTGAACCACCTCTTAGAATGTCATTTCCAGCCTCTCCTCTAACAGTGTCGTCATCTAAACCACCATATAAAGTGTCATCTCCCTGACCCGCTGATATAACATCGTTCCCTTGACCACCGGAAATACGCTCGGCCGCTGAAGTTCCTGTAAGAACATCAATGCCATACGCCCCGATAATTGCGTTTCTGTTGTAAAAAATATTTTTTGCTCGTTCGAGTTCTGGGGAAGCAGTACGGGGGTCACCAAGCCCCTCTAAAATTTTAATAATTCGTGGGGTCAAACTCCATGATCTATAATCTAAAGAATCAAGATGCGTGGCACTTGTATAATTTGGTGACTGGGCTTGGCTTGTGCTGAATGATAATTGTGTTTGAATGCCGCTCTTTAAAAATTCAACTTTTGGGGCAGAGATGGAATTCACATTACCTGATCCATTATTATCGTAACCTCGGATATCTCCATTTTCAAAAAGGTGAATATTGATTGATGCTATTCCGCCTTGTCGATTTCCATTCGCTGTAATATCTACACTAATAATATCTGATCGTAATCTCCGGAATTCCGCTGTTAATGTGTTGAGTTGACCATGTCGGCCAAAAGTTCGGGCGGTCGCTGTTTTTCTATCTCCAATATCGCGTAGTTCAGGAACGATAAAATTTCCTGGTGCAAGTACTGAACCATCACCAATCGGACGAGGCAGATAATCTGCCTTCTGGATTTTTGAGATTTGTATGGAATTTAGGTTGCTAACAGCATCTACACTAGACATATATTGCTCCAGACATCTTCAGACGGAGCAGTCCATTTATTTGGAAAGAATTAGCACATAAACGGTACGCAATAATCACGATAATATCCGTTATGGCTTTTAAAAAGTCATCAAGCTGCATTGGCTACCGACCTCCTGTCGGACTACAATACGAAAAAACTTGAATCCTGGATTTCACGCCCAGAACTCACTAGAAAAAGCAATTTCTATTGCTATTTCAATTCATTGGCACTTTTTAGCCATTTGTTAATTTGTTTATTATGTTCTTTAATAGATTTCTTACAAAATATCAAGAAATCATGTTATTTTGATTTAATTTTTCATGTCCCTATATTTTCTTGTTATTTGGGAACATTTTGTCTTATTGAAACCGCGTAATAGCGCTTCACGGATATAAGGTTTGTAGATATCGGCCGTTTCCCACTCCGGTAAATTGTCTTTCATCGCTGTAGAGCATAAATAATTATTGGTAATTATGCTCATGTCAAAAAAATTTACTCTGTGGTCAAAATAAACACTTTCTGCTTCATCCAAATCATTTGACCATAACTTAGTTGAGTTTAATAAAAGAAGCCCAAGTGCTAAAATGGAAAGAACTATAGTCCGCATTAAATAATCCTATCATGGTACTAGAGCCATAGAAAGAATTAAGCTTTGTTGTTATAATGATAAATCGATTTTGTTCAATTATTAACATGTGAATTTCTTGAGTCTTTTTTTATGAATTGTTATTTTAATCCATTTGGTGCAGGGAATTATTGACATCAATTTTTAAATATTGTGTGTGGCCTAAATGCGTCTTTCTTTTTTTATTCAACCTGTTCATCCATTGAATCGAAGTTACACTGAAATATTGAAAGAAGATATTGACGCGGTAGTTCTTGCCGACAAGCTTGGTTATGAAGAAGCGTTAATTGGAGAACATTTTACCGATTTAGCTGAACCCATTACTTCATGTCTAATGTTTATTTCAAGATTGATTTCTGAAACCAAGAGAATAAAACTGGGGTCTGGTGTGCTTAATCTTCCAGTTTATCATCCGGTGATGGCAGCGGCTCACGTAGCTATGATGGATAATATGCTTGAAGGGAGATTCATCTGGGGTATTGGCCCTGGGGGCCAACCATCTGATATAGAAGCATTTGGGAATTCTGATATTGATCGCAACAAAAAAATGGTCGAGGCTTTTGACCAAATTATGGAATTATGGTGGGGCGAAGCACCTTTTGATATAAAAGGTGAATTTAATTCAATTGGTACCCAAAGAACTCATTTACCTGAAATAGGGCAAGGGTTAATTCCAAAACCATGGTGCAAACCGCATCCGCCGGTTCTTATAACAGCTCTTGCACCATATTCTAAGGGTATAACGCTTGCAGCCGAACGTGGTTGGCAACCGATTTCTTGCCAATATGTTCAATCACATTGGGTCAAAACGCATCTTCCTAAATATCTAGAAGGCTTAAAAAATAAAGGTCTACCGGAGGACCCTAGCGGATGGAGAGTGGCTAAATGTATATTTGTTGCTGATGACCAAAAAACTGCTGAAGCCTATGCTAAATCAGAAGATGGACCTTATGGATTTTATTTTTCTAATTTAATGAAAAAATTGGGCGGTGGAGGCAGACTTGGTTTATTTGGAATTACCCCTGATCAGCCGCTCGAGGAGATTACTTTAACGCAATCACTCAAGACGCAAGTTATTGCTGGTACTGTCAATAGTGTCGTTGACCAAATCCTAAAATTACGTGAGGAAATTGGTCCATTCGGCACATTAGTCTATACTGGTCTAGATTGGACTGACAAGAAACTTGCTAAACGCTCAATGGTTTTAATGGCAGAAGAGGTATTGCCCCGCATAAATAAAGCTATTTAATATAATAAATTTTCAAACAGCTGATTAATTTAGCATTTCCGATTTGTTTTTGATGAGTACCCCATTTTTGTAAAATTCGCGTTTCTCTAGCTCTCCATTGTCAAAATATTCGTCCCAAGTGCCTTCTTTTTCTCCGTCTTTGTAATGACCCTTAGATCCTAATTGCCCATTGTCATAGAACCATTCTGAAAGGCCATTTTTTTTCCCACCTTTGAAATTTTCTTTGGACCTTAACTGGCCATTTTTATGGAAGGATTCAGATAAGCCGTCTTTTATTACCTGTCGTAAGTATCTCCGTACCATACTTAAAAAAACCTCTAATCAGATGGGCCCTCTTGATAATAGAATAAGATTAACAATATTCTCAATTAAGGATATTAGTCGTGTTTATATTCAGCCAGATCGTTCCAGACTAATTGGTCTAATAATTTTCCATCCTTGATAGTAAATCGGTCTATAAATCGAATTTCTGAAAATCTGTTACCGTTTAGCCATTCGCCGTAAAGCGTACCATAACAATAAACAATAATTGTATTTTTTGTTATTAATGAATCAAAATGATCATAGTTCTTCTTAACCCAATTGTAACGTTTTTGGGCCCAAAAAATTACCTCTTCGAGACTAAAGAATATTTGATTTTTAGGAAATACTAATTTGAAATTATCACCCAAAAATGATTTGGCAAGAATCAAATTTCTGTTTTCCATAGCACTCAAAAAATTCTTAACTAGGTTTATTGCATTTTGGAGTTCTTTTTCTGGCATGTTCTATTTTAATCTAATTCCATTTCGCTTGTTAACTATTGTTTATTTGACTATGTCATTTTAATTAATATTCGAGTTTGATTGAAGACATAACTTCTTAATATTTTTTTTAATTCTTTCTGTTTTTCCATCTTTCCTTGGTAGGTATTGCCTACGATATTCTAAGTTGATCAATAAGAACCGTAAAGTATTACAAGGATTAATGTGATCCAATCACTATTTTTTTGGTTTTGTACGAGAATTCGATTGTTTATTTGTTTCGAGGATTAATAAATGTTAATGATGTATGCATGTATATTATTGCTTTAAATAAGAATTCTTGGGTTCTCCTGTTAGTGTTTTGGCTGTGTGCTTGCGCCAATCAGGAGCCTTATATTTTTAATGCTGATGAATTTAATCGGAATTCTCCAAATTTTGCTAAGGAGTTAAAAAATAGATCAAAACTTGAAATATGTTATGACAAGTGGTCAACAACTCCTGCAATTCTAGCGCAAATGGCAAAGGACGAATGTGGTCGTTTTGGCAAAGTGGCTCATTTTATTAAGAGCGAGTATCTAGGTTGTTCAATCAGTTCACCAGCGCAAGCAGTTTACTGGTGTTTGTGTCCGGGTGAAACGGTCCAAAGCCGATCAAAAAAGAATTTAAACCAATCAAAAGAAAAACAAGACTGTTCGAAATTTCAATGAAGGGTTACCAAGAAAATTGAGCCTCTGCTAGATTCTGGTATACCATTGTCTCATCAACTTTATTTTGCAAATTTAATTTAATGATGGCGGCCCAAGGTTTAAACATCGTTTTCTGTCGATTTTTTCTGCTGGTGTTGTTGTGGTATTTTACCATCAGTAAAGTGCAATTTAATGAAAGGGGTAAGAATGATACAGGGAGTCCTTCAGGAGCAATGGTACGCAGCAGCGCTTTCCACTGAAATCCCAAGTGACGAACCGTTTGCTAGAAAAATTTGTAGGATAATAAACGGTCAGCGCTCACTGCCAGTTTCATAACTTTCCTTGTGATTACTAGTCATTAATAAGAAGATATCTTCCAAATCACTTTCTTTTGTGGTCAGGTCAATAATTTTGTAGCCCGCTGCATGCACGGCATCTATTACACTTTCGACCGGAATTTTAGTTGGTGGTATTCGGAAAATCAATTTATTGTTTTTTTCTAACTCAACATTAAACTTAGCTAGACTTTCGGAAACTTTAGCTAATTTAGTGTCGACGGTGATGATAAGTTCTTTGGAATCTAAAGAGCTAAGTAGATCTTCTGTTTTTTGGCTTGTGACGAGTCGACCATGATTAATAATTGCTATTTGATCACATAATTCTTCTGCTTCTTCTAAATAATGGGTTGTTAGTAAAATTGTTGTGCCTTGAGAACGTAATTCTCGGATATATAACCAGAGTTGTTGCCGGAGTTCGACATCTACCCCGGCTGTAGGTTCATCAAGTACTAAGACTGGCGGCGAGTGAACCATTGCCTTAGCAACTAATAAACGTCGCCGCATTCCCCCAGATAATGACCTTGCATAGGAATCAGCCTTCTCCGATAATCTAACGGCGGAAAGTATTTCATCGGTTCGACGTTCAGATTTAGGAACACCATAGAGACCTGCTTGGGTCTCAAGAACTTCTCTTGGTGTAAAGAAAGGATCTATATTTAATTCTTGCGGCACAATACCAATAGAAGAACGTGCCTGACGCATTTCTTTTTCGATTTCATAGTTCCATATTTTTACTTTTCCAGAGCTTTTAATTACAAGCCCGGCCATAATATTTATTATAGTGGACTTTCCCGCGCCATTTGGTCCCAAAAGACCAAAAAAAGAACCCCGGGGTATTTTTAGGTTAATATTGGCAAGTGCTTCTTTTGCGGGTTGTAATGAATTTCCAGCATAGGTTTTATTAAGATCTTCTATCTCGATAGCGTAGTCTGGTAGAGTTCTAGAATTTATTATACTCATACGTTAATATTTCCTACGTGTTTTAGGTGTTATCGCTAGTCAATGTTTGGTCAATCACTGAATGTGAGGTACCATTGACTATGCAAACGGTCAATGACCAACTGTATGTGATGTACGATAAAATTAATCAATATGGATATGAGAAAATGGGTATAACTGATTTAGAGCAAAGAGATATTGTCGAATCGAGATCTGTTAGTTGCGATGGTGGTATAGGGTCATCAGGTCATCCAAACGTTTATCTGAAAATCGGTAATGAGAATAAAGTTATTTGCCCATATTGCAGCCGAGTATTTATTTTAAATATAGACGTTAATGATGGAGTGAAGCTCTGAACAAGAAATCAGAAAAAATGAAACACGTTTTCTTAATTGATGGTTCCGGATTTTTGTTTCGTGCTTATTATGGAGTAAAAACCCAAATGTCCCGTCCTGATGGTACTCCAACCAATGCCGTTTACGGTTTTACACAAATGTTGATGAAATTAGTTGATGATACTAATGCTGATCATATTGCGGTTATATTTGATAGGGCTCGGAAAACATTTAGGAATAAGATTTATTCAAATTATAAAGCAAACCGCCCTCCGCCGCCAGACGATCTTATTCCCCAGTTTGAACTCGTTAGAGAAGCCACTCGGTCAATGAATGTTTCGGCCGTTGACATGGAAGGTTATGAGGCCGATGACTTAATAGCAACCTATGCCCGACAAGCTGTTGAGGCAGGTGCAGATGTGACTATTGTTTCAACCGATAAGGATTTGATGCAGTGTGTTGGTCCAAATATTAAAATGTTTGATGCGATGAAAAATCGAGAAATAGGATCAGAACAGGTTATGGAAAAATTTGGCGTCGGGCCAGAACGTGTAATTGATGTTCAAGCTTTGGCTGGAGACTCAGCGGATAATATTCCAGGTGTAGTTGGCATTGGAATAAAGACCGCCGCTCTTTTGGTTAATGAATATGGAGATCTCGATAGTGTGTTAGCTAATGCCGAGAACGTTAAACAACCGAAGCGTCGCCAGGCGCTTATAGACCAATCTGATTTAGCAAGGGTTTCCCGCCAATTAGTTACGCTCAAAGATGATGTCCCTGTAGAAGTGCCCCTTGAAGATTTTTCTACGAAAGAAGTTGACCCTAAGATGTTCATGCGGTTTTTGCACGAACAGTCATTTAAATCATTAATTTCACGTGTCGAAGGTAAGTTCGGTCAGAAAAAGATTTCAGCGGATCTAGAACAAGGTAGAACAGTTGAAGATAATTTGGTGAGAGGAAATCAGTTATTATTGATTAGTGAAAAAGAAAACGGCTTAACGGCACAGACTGTTGATGAAGTGTTTCCATCAAATAATGATTATGAATTGGTGCAGGATAAAGAAAAACTGCAAACTTGGGTTGATGATGCGTTAAGTGCAGGTTTCTTCGCTATTGATACTGAAACAACATCACTTGATTCTATGAGCGCCGAACTCGTTGGAATTTCAATGTCGATACATCTGGGTAAGGCTTGTTATATACCCATTGCACATATAGTTGACGAGGACCAATCTAGTTTTCTGCTTGGTAAAGACATTGAAAAGAATAAAAGTCAAAAATACGATTTAACGCAGATCGCCCTTGCTGATGTAATAAAAATTCTTAAACCAATTTTGGAAAATCCATCAGTCCTAAAGATTGGGCATAATATAAAATATGACGCTAAGGTATTAGGACGCTATGGCATCGACATAACACCGGTAGATGATACGATGTTAATTTCGTATTCGATTGAAGGGGGCTTGCATAAACATAATCTTGATGATTTGGCTGAACTTCACTTAGATTATCAAACAATAAAGTTCAAAGAGGTTGCTGGGAGCGGAAAATCCCAAGTAACTTTTGACAAGGTCCCCCTAAATAAGGCTTTAAATTATGCTGCTGAAGACGCAGATATTACTCTGCGTTTATATAAGCTTTTAATACCAAGATTAGCAGTTGATCACATGGTTACGGATTATGAGAACATAGAGAGACCACTGGTTGCTGTATTTACTGACATGGAACGAACTGGAATTCGAGTTGACGCTACGGTTCTTAAGGGTTTAAGTGCTGATTTTGCAAAACGTCTAAGTCAACTTGAGATTGAAATTTTTGATCTTGTAGGCCATGAATTTAATATCAATTCGCCTAAGCAATTAGGTGAGATTTTGTTTGATGAAATGGGGATTGAAGGGGGCAAAAAGACAAAGACTGGGGCTTATCAAACAGGGGCCGAGATTTTGGAAGGTTTGGCTGCGGAGGGTCATGAGCTGCCAGTTAGAATATTGGAAAATCGTCAACTGGCTAAATTAAAGAACACTTATACTGACGCGTTGATAGATCAAATCAACCCTGAAACCGGACGAGTTCATACAAATTATGGCCAGGCAATAGCTTCCACAGGGCGCCTCAGCTCTAATGATCCAAACCTACAAAATATACCGGTACGCAGTGAAGAAGGTCGAAAGATTAGAACGGCATTTGTGGCTAATGATGGAAATGTATTATTGTCAGCTGACTATTCACAGATCGAGTTGCGTTTGTTAGCTCATGTTGCGGGCATAGATGTTCTGAAAAAGGCATTCCATGATGGTGCTGATATTCATGCGTTGACAGCTTCTCAAGTTTTTGGCGTACCCATTGAAGGAATGGATCCGATGGTCCGCCGCCAGGCAAAAGCTATTAATTTTGGAATCATTTATGGTATTTCGGCTTTCGGACTTGCGCGTCAACTTGATCTTTCCAGGAGCGAAGCCGCCCAATATATAGCAGCTTATTTTGAGCGCTACCCAGGTATTCATGATTACATGGAACGGACAAAAGAAAGTGCAGCAGAACTTGGTTATGTTACAACACTATTTGGCCGACGCTGTTATGTTCCAGGAATCAAAGATAGTAATAGCGCTATGCGAAGCTTCGCCGAAAGAGCGGCAATTAATGCACCCATACAAGGTGGTGCGGCAGATATAATTAAACGCGCAATGTTACAATTGCCATTAGTATTTGATGATGAGAATCTTAGCGCTAAAATGCTCTTACAGGTTCACGACGAACTGATATTTGAAGTTCCAAAAAATGAAATTGATAAAACAATTTCATTAACCAAGAGTACAATGGAGAAGGTAGCACAATTGGATGTGCCTCTAGAGGTTGATACCGGTTATGGGAGCAATTGGGATGAAGCACATTAATAATTAGAAAGACTATTGCTGGTGAATATAAAATTTATTGTGGCAATAGGAAGAGGTGATTATGTTAATTAAATATAAAAGAAAATCAGAAATTAAACCGTCTGAGATTACTCCAAGATCTATATTTTTTAATCGCCGCAAGTTTATTCAAACGGCAACTATTGCTGGCGGAATTTCAATATTGCCAAATTTTTTTATCTCTAGTTTTGCCTCTAACAGAGTTAAACTGTCAAATGTTCAGAAAACATCGTTTGGAAAAGTCGAGAAATTAACCACATACGAAGCCATTACTAATTATAATAATTTTTATGAATTTGGGACGGGAAAGTCTGATCCAGCGCGTAATGCTCATGTTTTTAAGCCTGAGCCGTGGACATTAGAAGTTGCTGGTTTTGCAAAAAAAACCGGAAAATTCGATCTAGATGACCTGGTAAGACAACATCAATTGCAAGAACGAATTTACCGTTTGCGTTGTGTTGAAGCTTGGTCAATGGTCATTCCCTGGGTTGGAATACCCCTAGTTGATATAATCAAACGTTTTGAACCAGATTCAAAGGCAAAATTTGTTGCTTTTGAAACACTTGTGGATGAAGAGCAAATGCCTGGTCAGAAAAATAGATCTTTAGATTGGCCATATGTTGAAGGCTTGCGAATGGATGAGGCTATGCATCCTTTGACAATTTTAGCTGTTGGTGTTTATGGTGAGCGTATGCCAAACCAGAATGGTGCGCCTATTCGTCTTGTGGTTCCGTGGAAATATGGCTTCAAAAGTATTAAATCAATCGTAAAGATCAGTTTTGTAGACAAAAAACCACCAACAACGTGGAATATTCAGGCACCTAACGAGTATGGGTTTTATTCAAATGTGAATCCTAACGTAGACCACCCGAGGTGGTCTCAGAAAAGTGAAAGGCGGATCTCAGGGGAAGGTGGATTTGGTGCTATTTTTACGCCTCGGATAGAGACAAAATTCCTGAATGGGTACGCTGCTGAAGTTGCTAGTCTTTATAAAGGAATGGATCTCAAAAAGTTTTATTGATGCAATTTGCTAAGACTAACTATAGAAAATTCTTAAAAACGTTGGTATTTATATTGAGTTTGGCGCCTTTGGTATGGCTTTTGTTTTCAATTCTTTCTGATACTTTTCTCGGCACTAAGATTATGACTGCAAACCCAGTTCAAAAACTTGATCGGGAGCTTGGTGATTGGGGTTTAATATTTATTATACTATCACTAAGCATCAGGCCTTCTGCTGAAATACTAAATTTTCCAGGTTTGATTGTCTATCGGCGGATGCTCGGCTTATTTGCATTCTTCTACGTTTGTTTGCATGTTTTATCTTATGTTACTCTTAATCTGCAACTTAACTTTGATGCTTTGCTAGAAGATATAATCAAACGAAACTTTATTACGGTTGGTATTGTAGCATTTATATTTATGATACCACTCGCTGTTACGTCAACCAAGACAATGATTAAATGGATTGGTGGCCGGCGTTGGCAGTTGTTACATTTCTTGATTTATCCTATTGTATTAATGGCGGTTTGGCATTTCTTTATGATGGTGCGCGCTGATTTTTCGCGTCCCATAGTTTATCTCACTATTATTATTGTTCTGTTATGTTACAGGTTTTGGTCAAGATTGAGAAAAATTAATAAGAATTCTTAGTTAATTTCACATAAATCACTATGGATCCTAAGAAGTTCCGGGATGGTCTCCGAAGGGCGCTGGCCAAAACCACATTCAGTTGCCATGTCAAAGTCTTTTATGAATTTTTGGGCAACTCTGAGTCTTTTTTAGTTATTAATTCGCCAGACGTCGGGAGCTTCACTCAGACGCTTACCAAATTCGATACGTTGATTTTCGATTTCTTTAGGAAGGCGATTCGCGAAGGTTGCAAAATAATCTTTAAGTTCTTTGACTTCTCTTTTTCCTGCGGCACAATCGATATCCATAATTTCTTCAAAAGAATCTGATGTGAAATCTTCGAGTCCAGACCAATTGATATCTTTATACCTAGGCATATATCCAAAAGGACTTTCTGCGGCGCTTTCTTTGCCATTTACACGGTCAAATATCCATTCTAAAACCCGCATGTTCTCGCCAAATCCTGGCCATGTAAATGCTCCGTTACTGTTCTTTCGGAACCAGTTTACACGGAATATTTTTGGTGGATGTTTAATTGATTGACCTAGTTTCAACCAATGAGACCAATAATCTGCCATATTATAGCCACAGAAAGGTACCATTGCCATTGGATCACGGCGGATTGCTGCTTGGTTAACAGCCGCAGCAGTCGCCTCTGATCCCATGGTTGCCGCCATATAAACACCATGGTTCCAATTCAAAGATTCATAAACTAATGGAAAAGTGTGGCTAAGCCGACCACCAAAAATAAACGCGCTAATTGGCACGCCTTCAGGGTTATCCCATGCTGGATCTACAGTTGGACATTGGTTGGTTGCACAGGTAAAGCGTGCATTGGGGTGAGCCGCTAAGTCACCGGAACTTGATGTCCAGTCATTACCTTTCCAGTCAATGAGGTGGTCTGGGGCAGGCTCATCGTGGCCCTCCCACCAAACATCGCCATCATCAGTAAGTGCTACATTTGTGAAAATTGTATTACTCTTCATCATCGACATGGCACTTGGATTTGTTTTCAACGAAGTTCCTGGTACGACACCAAAATAACCGGCCTCAGGATTTATTGCATAAAGTCGTCCGTCTTCACCGGGCTTAATCCAGGCAATATCGTCGCCAATAGTGCTTACTTTCCAACCTTCAAACCCCCGTGGGGGAATTAGCATCGCAAGATTTGTTTTACCACAAGCACTTGGGAAAGCTGCGGCAATATAGGTTTTTTTGCCTTTAGGCGATTCTAGGCCTAATATCAACATATGTTCTGCCAACCAACCCTCATCTCGGGCCATTACAGAGGCGATCCTAAGAGAAAAACATTTTTTCCCAAGTAGTGCGTTGCCACCATAGCCACTTCCATAAGACCAAATTGATCGTTCTTCGGGATAGTGGACAATATATTTAGTTTTATTATTTGGCCAAGATACGTCTTTTTCACCTTTTGCCAAAGGTGCGCCGACTGTGTGCATACACGGAACAAATTCACCATCATCACCCAATATGTCTAAAGCCGCCTGACCCATTCGGGTCATAACTCGCATACTAGCTGCCACATAGGGGCTATCGGTTAGTTGTATGCCAATATGGGCAATATGTGAGCCCAAGGGGCCCATGCTAAAAGGAATGACGTAAAGTGTACGACCAACCATTGAACTATCAAATAAGTCGTTCATGGTTTTTTTCATTTTAACTGGGTCAACCCAATTGTTTGTTGGGCCAGCATCTTCCTCTAACTTGGAACAAATGAATGTACGGTCCTCAACACGAGCCACATCGTTTGGATCTGAATTTGCCAGAAACGAGCCGGGGCGTTTATTAGGATTGAGTGGTGTCAATGTTCCGACCTCGACCATTTTTGCACAAAGTTGTTCGTATTCTTTTTCTGAACCATCACACCAGACAATACTATCAGGCTTCGTTAAAGAAGACATTTCATCAATCCAGGCTAACAACTTCTGATTATTTGTCCGATTAGTTTCGGCGCTTGCCATTTTTTCCCCACGTAATTGATAGTCTTATTAATAATAACTAGCAGTCAGCAATAATGTAAAAGCTAAACTTTCTTATTGAAATAAACCAATAAGTTTCTTTGAACCTTATCCCCCGATTTTATGAGGTGCAACCAGTCTTGCGCAGATTTTTTTTGAATGTAAATACCTTATATTGTTCATACTGACGAATTTTTTAATCCAAGCCGACTGTTATAGATAAAACTTAACGGCAACTCTATGAATTATGAACTATGGAGGCTTGTTATAGTGATAAAAACAAGCCTTCTTGCTATGTTTCTATTGGTATGAGTTTGCACCTAGAGATGTATTTTTTTGGATATTATTTCTTTTTAGAAAATCAGATTTCCGGTTTGTGGTTTAGATTTGAATTGGCATAATTGGACTACACTTTTTCTACATTCATTATATTTATTTAAGGTCGTTTTGTTAAAAAGTATTAGCTGCTATATTTCCATGAAGTTATAATAAAACTGACAACTGATACTTTAAATTTTAGGTGAATATATGCCTCAGTCGATAGCAATAGTTGATGATGATAGGAATATTCTGACTTCAGTATCAATTGTGCTAGAATCCGAAGGTTTTAAAGTTAACACATACATAGATGGAACGGATGCACTTCGCGGTCTTTCGCAAAATCCTGCTGACCTAGCTATTTTAGATATTAAAATGCCGCGGATGGATGGGGTCGAGTTACTAACCAAGATTAGAGAGAAGAGCAGTATACCGGTAATTTTTTTGACTTCTAAAGATGATGAAATTGATGAGGTTTTAGGGCTTAGAATGGGTGCAGACGATTATATTACCAAACCATTTTCTCAGCGTTTACTGATCGAGCGCGTTAGAGCTCTGATACGGAGACGAGAATTGGATTCAAACGTATTGATGGAAGGCGTTAATTCAGAAGTTCTTCGGCGAGGTGAACTAGTGCTGGATCCAAGTCGTCACCAGTGTCGTTGGAAAGGACAATTAGTAAATTTAACGGTGACTGAATTTTTGTTATTGAAATCGCTTGCCGCCAGGCCAGGTCATGTCAAGAACCGTGATCAGTTGATTGATGCAGCATACGGTGAACACATATATGTGGATGATCGGACTGTTGATAGCCATGTGAAGCGTTTACGGAAAAAATTTAAATTAATAGATGCTAATTTTATAGCAATTGAGACACTATATGGTATTGGTTATCGCTATCAGGAAAGCGAATAGTTAGTATCTAGCTAAGTGAGATACGTTATTTTGGTCAAGGAAAATAACAGGAAAGTTAGTAGTTTAGTTGAGACTGGTGCTTTAAATCAGCGAACTAATACACGATCTTATATTTCACCTATTACCCGTCGAATATTAGCGATAAATATTCTCGCCCTTGTTTTATTAGTTATAGGGCTTCTTTATGTTGGGCAATACCGGAAAGGATTAATTGACAACGAAATATCTGCTTTAAATATACAGGCCGAACTTTTTGCGGCTGCTATAGGTGAGGCTGCAGT
>CAZXGI010000047.1:0-3898 GCA_964639965.1 uncultured Rhodospirillaceae bacterium | reverse complement strand
AGTAAAATTAATGAGACAATTTTTCAGGTTCGACTTGATATTTTAAAAATATTTAGCCTGGTATTACTGGTGACAATATTATTGTCTATCTATCTCGCTAGTTCTATTGCGCGACCGCTAAAAAATCTAGCAATTGCTACTGAAGATATTCGTAAAGGTAAATCACGGCATTATGCTATCGACGATATACTCACCCGCAAAGATGAGATAGGTGAACTCGGTAATATGCTAAATGATATGACTGAAGCTTTGTGGCGGCGAATGGAGACGATTGAGCGTTTTGCGGCTGATGTGGCCCATGAGATAAAGAATCCGTTAACTTCAATAAAAAGTGCTGTTGAAACAATAGCAAGTATTAAGAATTCTGAACAACAGATGAAACTCATGGAAATAGTAAAAGATGATATTGAACGACTGGATCGATTAATTTCTGATATTTCTGATGCATCCCGTTTAGATGCAGAGTTGTCTCGGAAAAAAATGGTTCCTATCAAAATAAATTTATTACTAGAAGAATTGATAAGTTTTTATGGAGTTGCCGTCGATACTAAAGGAATTCAGTTTAAATTTAGTAATGAGTTTGATGGTACTATCTTAATTCAGGGTAATGAAGATCGTATTGTACAGGTATTCAGAAATCTAATTGATAACGCAATTAGTTTTAGTCCCGAAAAAGGAATTATTTCGCTTAGGTTAAATTTGGATAATCAGATGGTAAAGATTTGTGTTGAAGATGAAGGGGTGGGGCTTCAACCCGGCACGGAAGAAAGTGTATTTAAACGTTTTTATCGGGAGAGGCCCGATAATGAAAAATTCGGAATGCATTCAGGCCTTGGATTAAGCATATCTCAACAGATTATTAAAGCGCACGGAGGGATGATTTTCGCCAAAAATTTACGAGATGATTTTGGCAAAATTTTGGGAGCTTGCTTCATCATTGAATTACCAAAAGCTGAGTGATGAGTAAATTATGAACTTATTTTATGGAACAGCAGTTGCGTATTGTGGTTTTGGTGTTTTAATCCAGGGAGTTTCAGGTAGTGGAAAGTCAGATTTGGCGCTACGTTTAATTGATGATGGTGCAGATTTAATAGCAGATGATCAGGTGATTATAAAAGCCTCCGAAAAGGGACTTCATTTGTCACCGCCTGATAGCATTGCTGGTTTAATTGAAATTAGGGGTTTTGGCGTTGTAAAGCTCGAACCTGTTTATGAAATTCCACTTTATTTGTTAGTTAAGGTTAATCCTACCAAGCTGCAAAAACGCATGCCCAAAATGAAAAAAAAATTGATTAGAAACATCTCCGTGCCGATTATTAATATAAATCCTTTTGAGAGTTCAGCTCTTGCAAAAATAAAAATAGTTTTACGATATTTAGATAAAAATATTGAATTAATTTAATGACCTTAGCAGATTAAAATACTGGTATATCGTAGATGAGATTCTTTGTTTGGTTTTCATAATTTGTTGTGATGATTTCATTTTACTTAAATTTTCTTTAATAAAATTAAGTAAAATGGAAAAAAAACCTTTTGGGTTATGTCTCTAGGTACTTTAGTTTTGGTTTAACATAAAACAGTTAATGATATAGGTTTGAAGAACAATCTCATTTAGGGTGTTATTTGTTATATTTAAATGAGTGAGAGTTGGTTAAAACAATGATTGGTTTGGTTCTAGTTACACATGGTCATTTAGCTGATGAGCTAATTAGTGCAATGGAGCATGTAGTTGGTCCCCAAGAAAAAGTGAAGGCTATATGCATAGGGGCGGATGATAATATGGATCAACGTCGTTCCCAAATTTTGAGTGCAACAAAAAATGTGAGCACAAAAGAAGGTGTCATCATAGCAACGGATATGTTTGGGGGTACACCATCTAATCTCGCAATATCTATTATGGGTGAAGAGAAAGTGGAGATAATTTCCGGTATTAATTTACCGATGTTGGTGAAATTTGCCAGTTGTCGTGAAAAAGGAAACCTTCAGGAGTGTGCCATGAGGGTCCAAGAGGCAGGTAGAAAATATATAAATATTGTGTCTAGAATGACTAATATTGATAAAATGTAGTTAATAGGTTGAGAACGGCATTAATTAAAATTTGTAATAGGCGTGGTTTGCATGCTCGTGCTGCTGCTAAATTTGTTAAACTAGTAGCTGAATTTAATGCTGATGTATTTGTATCTAAGGATGATAAGAAAGTTACCGGACAGTCAATATTGGGTTTATTAACGCTTGCTGCTGCTTTGGGCGATACGATTAAAGTGAGTGCCACTGGTGTTGATGAAGGGGCGGTGATTGAGGCAATTGCTAAATTAGTTGAGAGAAAATTTGATGAAAATTGAACTTAATTGGGATCGATTTGAAAATTCAATCTACCCTTATATCTTAGTACTTGAATGTTATTTCCTAGCCTGATAACACCGCCAATAATCACTTGATATGTGCATGCTATACGCGGAGAAAATAAAATGAACGATTATAAAGTTGCCGATATTTCACTTGCCGATTGGGGTAGGAAGGAAATTGCTATTGCTGAGACTGAAATGCCTGGATTAATGGCTTTGCGTGAAGAAAACGCGGGTAAAAGCCCGCTTAAGGGGGCCCGTATTGTTGGATGCTTGCACATGACAATTCAAACTGCCGTTTTGATGGAGACATTAGTAAGCCTGGGCGCCGAATTACGTTGGTCCTCGTGCAATATTTTCTCAACTCAAGATCATGCCGCGGCGGCTATGGCTGAAGCTGGCATTCCAACATTTGCATGGAAGGGCGAAAGTGAAGAGGAGTTTTGGTGGTGTATAGATCAAACTGTTAAGGGGCCCGATGGTTGGACACCTAATATGATATTGGATGATGGTGGTGATTTAACCCTCGTGATGCATGAAAAAACACCAGAGCTTTTAGATGCGGTTAAAGGCCTTTCTGAAGAAACAACAACTGGAGTTCATCGACTATACGAAATGGAAAAGAGGGGTGAATTGATGGTTCCGGCTTTTAACGTTAATGACTCTGTAACAAAGTCAAAATTTGATAATTTGTATGGTTGTCGTGAAAGTTTAGTTGACGGTATTAAGCGGGCAACCGATGTTATGATTGCTGGTAAATGTGCTGTTGTTGCAGGGTATGGTGACGTTGGTAAAGGCTCGGCGGCGTCTTTACGCAGTCAAGGTGCTAGAGTTTTAGTTACCGAGATTGACCCTATATGTGCTCTTCAAGCCTCTATGGAAGGATATGAAGTCGTAACAATGGATGAGGCCGCATCGGTAGGAGATATTTTTGTTACAACGACTGGTAACATTGATATTATTACAATTGAACATATGCGTAACATGAAAGATCGTGCAATTGTATCTAATATTGGTCACTTTGATTCAGAAATTCAGGTGAACTCGCTCCGTAATTTAAAATGGTATAACGTAAAACCTCAAGTCGATGAAATAGAGTTCCCGGATGGTAAGCGTATAATTTTATTAGCTGAAGGTCGCCTTGTGAATCTTGGGTGTGCGACAGGTCATCCTAGCTTTGTTATGTCAGCTTCTTTTACTAATCAGGTGCTAGCTCAAATAGAGCTATGGAACAATTCGGAATTATATGAAAACAAGGTTTATGTTTTACCAAAAAATTTAGATGAGAAAGTAGCTCTGCTCCATCTCGAAAAACTAAATGTTAAATTGACTGAGTTGACCAAAGAGCAAGCGGATTATATTAATGTATCTCAAGCTGGACCGTTTAAGCCAGAGCACTATCGGTATTAAGTAGACTAAGAAGGTTGGTACAAAACAATATATTAAGAATGGTTAGGTTTTTTTTTCATATTTAAATAGGTTCCAAAAATTTGAGTGAGATAAGTTTATTTTTACCTTGAAAAGAATAAATAGTTATACAGTCTCAATTCTTG
>CAZXGI010000046.1:0-19711 GCA_964639965.1 uncultured Rhodospirillaceae bacterium | reverse complement strand
GGAATGTCTGAAACTTCAGTTAAAATGGGTCCTCATGATATGGGCGGCGATGTTGCTGGGCCAATCGATACCGTTGACCATGGAATGAGCCATTGGGAAAAACACGCAAATGCTGTTAGAATGACAGTTAGCGGAAAGAAACTGGCAACACTGGATGAAATGCGTAGAGCATGTGAAGATTTGGGCGACCGTTATTATGAGCTTAGCTATTTTGAACGATTGACCGAAGCTTTAGTGATAGTTCTTAAGGAAAAGAATTTTTTTTCTGATGAAACATTCAACAAACAAATGGATGATGTCAGGGAGCGTTTTAACGTTCCAATAATTTCTCTCCCAGATGCACACGATCATGATGGTAAGGCTATACAAGAAGATGAGGTAGGTGAAGGGCCTAATGATTTTCAGGTTATGAATCTGGCAATACAAGACCTATTGGAGAAACGCAATTTATTAACTGCAAACGATATTCGAAAAACAATTGAGAAATTTGATGAAGATTATCCTAATAGAGGGCAAAAAGTTGTTGTCAGAGCTTGGACTGATGAGCAGTTTAAAGCCCAGTTATTGGAAGATGCAAATCTTGCAATTGAGGATATGGGTATTGATCTAGAACATGCAGCGAGAATTATCGCAGTTGAAAACACAGATAAGATTCATAATATAATTGTTTGCACATTGTGCTCCTGTTACCCGAGGGTGTTGATGGGACAACCTCCAACTTGGTATAAATCGAGAAGCTATCGATCGAGAGTGGTCAGTGATCCGCGAGGAGTACTTAAGGAATTTGGAATAATTTTATCCAGTTCCATTTCTGTAAGAACACACGATTCGAATGCTGATATGCGTTACATGGTATTACCTAAACGACCAGAAGGCACAGAGAATTGGAGTCATTCGAAGTTAGAATCGATAATCTCAAGGGATGCTCTGGTAGGTGTTAGTATTCCTAAAATTGAAGAAAATGATTAAGAATCCGATGGCTGATTCCAGATTTCCCACTTATACATCGGTATCCGATAATCTGTTTGAAGTTGGTGATCTTGTTGAGATTTGCCAAACTGATCCTCCAGGTCATAGACGAACACCAGCATATATTCGGGGTAAAAGTGGGGTAATCGAACGGATCTGCGGTTCGTTTCGAAACCCTGAAGAACTTGCCTATGGTTTTGATGGTCTGCCAAAGAGAATATTGTATAGAGTTGCTTTTAAGCAGGTTGATGTCTGGCCAAAATATAATGGCCCCAATGGTGATACAATTGAATTAGAAATTTTTGAGCATTGGCTTAAATCTTTGCAGTAATTTAATTAGCTCTAACCGATTTTAATTATATGCTGGATGATATTCTTAGAATCCCTTTTGAAGGGTGTTAGTTTCTAGACAGTGTCGTTGTCGATAATTCAGATATAAGAGACAAAGAAAGGGCGAAGCAATTTTATCTAACGAAGAATCACCCTTAAGCTTTCGAAAAGGTGTATTTGATATATTCCCTATGTTATTGGGGACTGCCCCTTTTGGTCTTGTTTTTGGCGCTTTTGCACTTGAAATGAACCTAGGTATTTCAGGTGGCCAGGGGCTATCAGCAATTGTTTTTGCTGGATCAGCGCAATTTGTTGGTGCCAATTTATACGGACAGGGTGCATCACTACTTATAATTTTCATCACAACTTTTCTCATAAACCTAAGACATGCACTTTATGGGGCCGCATTGGCTCCCAAATTTAACAAAATTGAATCTCGTGAACTTTGTTTAATGTCATTCTTTATAACGGATGAAGCGTTTGCCATTATCAGTAGATTTAAAATAATTAGATTAAGGTATTTTTGGGGTGCTGCTTTAGCTATGTATTTTAATTGGCAGGTTTGGACACTTATTGGTCTATTATCGGGTGCATATATAAAGGAACATTTTACCTTCAATTTTGGGTTTTTTCTAGTGCCAGCATTCATTGCCATTATTGTCCCCCAGATAAAGACAGGGAGTTCATTTCTTTGTGTAATAGTATCTGCTGGACTATCGCTGGTTTTGTCAAGTTTGCCGTACCAGTCTGGATTTATAGTTGCAGCTATTTCAGCCATTGTAGTGACAATTTTATTTGAACATTATTTTTCATCTAGTTCTACGCAATTGGATAACCCAAAGTGATGAACATAATAATGATAATTTTAGTTATGACCTTAGCAACTTATCCTGTTCGAGTTATCAGCTTATTTGTTTTTTCTAATCTAAATTTATCCCCAAAATCTTTGCAAATTTTATCCCTGATTCCAATAGCTGTTTTGTCTGCAATTTGCAGCCCTAGGATACTATATCCATCTGGAAATTGGGAAAATCCGCTAATGTTAATTGAAGTATGGTCAGCACTATGTGCAATAATTGTTTCTAGGTACGGAATGTTGCCTTCTATTACTGTCGGGATAGGTATTTATGTTTTAGGTAATACATTCAATTAATATACTTGGTTTCATTTCTATATTTAAACAAGTTTGGGTTTTAGGAATTTGAAAAATTATTCATGTCAAGGCGTGAAATTAAAGAAGAAGACTAGATCTATTTGTAGAAATTTAGGTTTTCGAGTGCCAGGTCCTTGACCCTGAAGTAATAGACTATATTCTTAAGCTCACAATGGAGGTTAGCATGCGAACACATCCTAGATTAGAGGCCTTCAATTTTAAGAAATGGGTCGAAGAAAATGCCGATCAGCTTAAGCCTCCAGTTGGCAATAAGCTAATCCATGTGGGTTCAAATATGATTGTAATGGCAGTTGGAGGTCCGAACACCAGGATGGATTTCCATGATGACCCTGCTGAAGAGTGGTTTTATCAGATCAAGGGCGATATGATTCTGAAAATTGCTGATGAGGGAGGAATTTATGATGTATCCATTCGAGAAGGTGATGTATTTATGTTGCCGGCAAATACCTTGCATGCTCCTCAACGTCCTGAGGAATCGCTTGGTATTGTTATTGAGGGTCCTCGTCAGGCCGGCATGGTTGAAGGCTTTGAATGGTTTTGCTTTGAGTGTGAAACCCGGGTTCATCGTGTCGAAGTGCCCCTCGACGGCCCCCAGGGTATTGTCGATCAGTTGCCAAGGATATTTGATTCTTATCACGATGATATAAGTGCAAGAACTTGCCCAGAATGTGGTACAATTCACCCCGGTAAAGGGAAGCCGCCAGAAGGTTGGGTTAATATTTGAAATTAAACCCTTTTGAGGTCACCAATAATTTTGGTTTATAAATTGGGTTCGTGCATTTAAAGAGCGGGACTTGGTATTTGATTAATTCTTCACCAACCATTTCAGTTATAATTCCAACTTTTAACCGTTGTAATTTGTTGGGCAGGGCAATCAACTCTATTTTAGCCCAGTCCATGTCTGTTGAGGAAATAATCGTTGTTGATAACGGATCAACTGATGGCACACGAGACATGTTGCAGTCAAGTTTTCCTATGGTTCGCTGTGTAGATGAACACAAGCCTGGTGTCAGCGCAGCTCGGAATTGTGGCTTATCAATCGCTATAGGTGATTGGATAGCTTTTTTGGATTCGGATGATGCCTGGCTTCCAAAAAAATTAGAGAAGCAAATGGCAGTATATTCTGAAAACTCCAATCTGCGTCTTATTCATACAAATGAGATCTGGTATCGGCGGGGAAAACGTGTGAATCAGATGAAAAAACATAAGAAAAGGGGCGGAAATATTTTTAAACATTGTCTTCCGATTTGTTGCATTTCGCCAAGCAGTGTTATTTTAAGGAAAGATCTGATTCAATATGTCGGCTTATTTGATGAAGAATTACCAGCCTGTGAAGATTATGATATGTGGTTACGGGTAACAGCTAGAGAGCCTGTCTTATATATCGATGAGGCCTTAACGGTTAAATATGCCGGGCATTCAGATCAATTGTCAAAAAAATATTGGGGCATGGATCGTTTCAGAGTCCAATCCCTAGAAAAACTATTGGCTAGGAAGATTTTGACCAATTCTCAGATAGTGGCTACGCATAGAGTACTGTTAAAGAAGCTTAATATACTTATTAACGGTGGATTGAAGCGCGGGAATAGTGAAGTAGTGGATTTTTATTCAGAAAAGCTAGCATACTGGATCGGTGCTGAAATTCTAGATGATGCATATGCCAAAAAGGCTTTGTTATGAATTATCATCCCGCCATTCGTTGGGTTGTTGCGTTGAAGCCAGAGGCGCAACCAATTATCAATACTTTAGGTTTATCCCTTTGTAAGAAAGAAAACGAATACCCGACGTATATGGATAGATCGGGGGAGCATTGGTTAGTAATATCAGGCATAGGTAAAACTAATACTGCCGATGCAGTTGTTTATCTGAATAAAAAAAGTACCGCCCCGCCATGGGCAGCCTGGATAAATGTTGGCATTGCTGGGTCGGGATTGGGTGATTACGGCGAAATCTACATGGTTGATAGAATTTCTTGTGAAATCTCCTCCAATTCATTATATCCTGGTGTAGCAGTTTCAACAGAGATCCCGCGATCCAGCTTACTGACAGTCAACCAACCCAAGACGGATTATCAGGAGCAAGAATTGATCGATATGGAAGGATATGGCTTCTACGAGGCAGCAAATAAATTCTCCTGCCGTGAATTAGTGGCAATTCTCAAAATTGTTTCTGACGGACCAAATTCGAATGTGAGAGAATTAACTAGAAAAAAAATCTCAGCCTTGATTTCTAATAACATTAGTAAAATATTGGAAATTGTCTCCAGTTTGTCGGAACTATCGACATTTGAAGCCCAACGTTTAACTATACCAGGCGAATGCCATGAGGTTATGAAAAAATGGCATTTTACTGTATCTCAAAAGCATCAACTTATTTATCTAGTTCACCGTTGGAAAACTGCATTCTCCGGTGCATCATTAATTTATACCCTTGGGCATTGTAAAAATGCGGGCTCGGTAATCAAATATCTTTCGCAGGAGATAGAAGAAACAGAAATCGATTGGGGGCAGATTTGATAGACACTGTTTATGTCGAAAATGACATCCGCCAGCACCAAAGGACTTTGAAAATATTATCTAGGTTTAAGTCGGTTCGAACAATTGTGATTGAACGATTTGGTGAGGTTTTTAATCAACGCAGACAGAGTTATAGAATTCAAAAGAAAAATCCTGCATTGATACTAGCACGGAAACACAATGGGCATGTGTTAGAGGCCCCAAAGGGCTTTGGAATAGGAGGTACGAAGAATTTTTATTTTTCTCATATGTATAACTGTGTTTATGACTGTCGGTACTGCTTCTTACAAGGCATGTACTCATCAGCAAATTATGTTGTTTTTGTAAACTATGAAGATTTTGATAAACAAATTGAGTCAACCATCAAGCGGTACCCAGATGAAAAAGTCACTTTTTTTTCTGGTTATGATTGTGATTCGTTAGCTCTTGAAAACATAACAGGTTTTGCTCAGCACATTCTCCCGAATTTTGGGAATTATCCGACGGCACTTTTAGAGTTCAGGACGAAAAGCGTTCAAGTTATCCCGTTTACGTCAGTGACTGTCCAGCCAAATTGTATCATCGCGTATAGTCTTATGCCGGACCAAATGTCTGCCGCACTAGATCATAGAGCGCCTAGTGTTAAAAGACGGATAGAAGTGATATGCCAATTAGCAAGATTGGGTTGGAAGATTGGTTTGAGGTTTGATCCCCTCATACATGGACTTGATTGGAAGACCCAATACAGAGATTTGATAGAGTGTGTGTTTGGAAAAATTCCGAGAGAGGCGATTCATTCGGTGAGCTTTGGGCCCTTGAGATTTCCCAAAGCTATGTACCGGAAAATTTTTAAACTTTATCCAGACGAAATGCTGTTTGCAGGTCCTCTTGATGAAATGGGTTCGATTGTTTCTTATAACGGTGATATTGAGAATGAAATGACTGATTTTTGTCGTCAAATGTTTGCCAAATTTATACCCGATAGTATTGTTTTCCAGTGCACACCAGAAGGATAGAGTATTGAATAGGAAAGAGATGAAAGATAGACATATTTTGATAACTGGAAGTTCGAGTGGATTGGGGCGCGCTGCAGCAGAAAAACTATTGGGGGCCGGAGCAACGGTTTACGGAATTGCCCGCAATCATAGGAAGTTTCGGCCAAATTCCAGTTCTTATTACCCTATAACATTGGATGTCTCTGATCTGAAAAATTTATCAGAGAAGGTATCCAAGTTAATCAAAGAAAATCCAGAAATTAATGGGCTCATTAGCAATGCCGGTTATGGAGAATTCAACGGGTTCGAGAATTTTTCTACGGAAAAGATAATCTCTTATGTGAATGATAATTTGGTTTCTCATTTAATTGTGACGCGATATCTTCTACCTCATTTTAAAACTAGGAATAGTGGTGATATAATTTTCATTGGCTCTGAATCAGCTTTAGTAGGGGGAGGTAAGGGCAGTTTGTATTCGGCTACAAAATTTGGATTACGTGGGTTTGCGCAGTCAATTAGGCAAGAAAGTTCTGACAAAAATATTCGTGTGACGTTGATTAATCCTGGGATGGTAAAAACCTCTTTCTTTGATAATTTGAATTTTAGACCAGGTAAAAATGAAGAGAACGCGATTGATCCTGATGACGTAGCCGATATTATTTTGAACGTTTTATCAATGCGCTTAGGAACGGTTGTCGATGAAATAAATCTAACACCGCTAAAAAAAGTTATCCAATTTAATTGAAGAATTGAATTTGATGGGAAAGCGTCGAAAAAATAGGAAACAAATAGATGAACTTGTGGATACCTCGAAGAATTTACGGTGAAGAACATGAGATGTTCAGGGAAACCGTTGGGCGTTTCTTAAAAGAAGAGGTGTTGCCTTTCTATAGTGAATGGGAAGAAGCCGGCAGGACGCCAAAGAAAATCTGGCAGCGTGCCGGTGAAGTTGGCCTTTTTGGTACCAGTACGGAAGAAGAATTTGGCGGTATTGGTGGAAATTTCCTCTTTGATGCTATCGTCCTCGAAGAACTGGGACGGTTTGGAGTTGCAGCCCCTGCATTTGATATGCATGCATATATTATCATGCCTATTTTGAATAAATTTTGTAACAAAAAACAAAAGAAAGATTGGCTGCCAAAAATGGTAAGTGGTGATTGGATATCAGCTATAGGCCTTACTGAGCCGGGTGGTGGAAGCGATATGAAGGAAATGAGAACGACCGCGGAATTAGATGGTAATGATTATATTATTAACGGTTCTAAGACGTTCATTACAAATGGTCATATAGCTGATTACGTGCTTCTAGCTACCAAGACAGATTTATCGCTTGGGGCACGTGGGGTATCGATGTTTTGGGTTGATATGTCTCTACCTGGGGTGACCAGAGGAAAGAATCTAAAAAAAATTGGAAATAAAGCGCAAGACACAGCGGAGTTGTTTTTTGATGATGTACGCGTCCCAGTTGGAAATATTGTTGGGGAGTTAAACCAAGGATGGTCACTTTTAATGGATGGCCTCGCGCAAGAGAGATTGGTTGTTGCACTTCGGTCAATTGCGATGGCTGAAGTTGCTGTCGAACAGACCATAGAATATACCAAACAGCGGAAAACGTTCGGGAAAACGGTGTTCGATTTTCAAAACACACAATTCAAATTGGCCGAAATGTCGGCAGATGTTGAAGCGGGACGCCCATTTATTGATCGTTGTATTGAGCTCCATACTGAAGAGGGAGTTTCTCCGGAGCTCGCCGCAAAAGCTAAATTATGGGCTACCGAGCTAGCGGACAGGGTTCTAGATGAATGTCTCCAACTGCATGGTGGTTACGGCTACATGTGGGAATTTCCAATCGCGCGCGCATGGGCGGATGCGCGAGTGCACCGTATTTATGCGGGCACAAATGAAGTAATGAAATATATTATTGCTAGAAGCTTGTAGAAAATTATCTATGTGCTCGACGTGAAATACTCCACGATAGCTTCGCTAATCAAGGGTTCATGCACCGCAAAAGCTGGTAATGAGTTGCTTGTTGATGAAAAAGATCAGTGTTCGGGATATCTATTGTGGTCCAAAATATCGTCTGCCTGTCGTTGGTTAGCTGATAGAGGTTTTAAAAAAGGTGACGTCGTCGCTTTCTGTTGTGCGAGTTCTATTGCTCATGCAGTAATTTTTTTTGCTTGCTTAGTTTCAGGTGTTGTCCCCTGTTGTCTTCATACCCGTGAAACTAAGAAGCGTAATCGAGAGAATATTAAATTTATAAGTGCAAAGGCAATATTCGTTGACCCGGATATAGAGAACCAAGTTAAATCATTGATTAAAGATGACTGCATTTTTATTTTACCCACAGAGTTTAAAGATATAAAGGCGCCAGAGGAGGTTGAGATAACTGTTAATCCGGATGATTTGGCACTTATACTAATCTCTTCAGGTACAACGGGTGAACCAAAGTGTATTTCGCATACGCAAAAGACATTGACGGCGACAGCAGAGTATGGTCCTTATAATTATGGAGTGTCGACAGAAGAAGATAGCACCATTGTAATTATGGCACCTTCATTTGCTGCTTGGATACATACTGTTTTACCGTTCATCTTTATTAAAGGGCGTATTGTATTTCGCAATAGCTTTGATCCCGTTTCTTTTCTTCAGACCTTGGAAAATGAGAAAATAACTCTCGCTCCTCTTGTGCCAACTATTTGGCGGATGGTTCTAACTGCCAATCCAGAGCATTATGACCTTTCAAATCTGAAATCAATATTCTTTTCCGGAGAACCCGGTTCTGATAATTTGGTTGAGGAATTACAGCAAAAAATTGGTTTCAACGTTATTACTTCTTATCTAGCCTCAGAAGGTGGCTGCGCATCAGGTGTTGTCGCAGGTGCAAATATTCTTTCGGTTAAAGGTCAGGCAGCATCGACCGGTTATCCGATTAAGGATGCCGAAATTAGAATTATTGATCCAGGTGGATCTTTTACTGAAAATTTACCGGTTGGTGAAATTGGTGAAATAGCAATGAAAAGTACTTCTGTTGCAGCAGGTTATTTTGGGAACAGTTTATTAAGTAAAGAAAAATTCCTGGGGGGTTGGTGGCGAAGCGGCGACTTAGGGTTTATTGATAATAGAGGGTTGCTTTTTGTTAAAGGGCGACTGGATAACCGCATTAACACAGGGGGCGTCAAGGTATTTGCTGAGGAAGTAGAATCATGTTTGCTCAAGCATCCCAAAGTTAATTCCGCTGCGGTGGTTGGAATTACAGACAAGAAATGGGGTCAGAAGGTTGTCGCTCATGTTGTATCTAATGATCCCGACTTGGTGGATTCTGAAATATTAAATTTTTGCTATGAAAACGAACTTTTGCCAAGAACTCATTTGCCTAAGGAAATTTATTTTCATGAAAGTTTACCTGTTGGGCCAACGGGAAAGCTATTTAGGAGGGGTTTGTATGATAGAGGCTTTGTGTAATGAATGCTGAAATACGCGCATTACTCTTAAAATTTTTCAAGGCTGCGGTGGACGAGGCACAACCCGCAAAGTGTTTGCCGGATTTTCTTCCGGATCGTTCCGAAGGTAAGATCGTTGTTATAGGGGCTGGTAAAGCATCTGCAGCAATGGCTGCAGTTGCCGACAAATATTATGTGGGAGACTTGAGTGGATTAGTTGTCACCCAATACGGTTACAGTGTTGAATGCGGCAATATTGATATTATTGAAGCCGGTCACCCCCTGCCTGATATCGCAGGACAGAAAGCAGCATCAAAGATTCTAGAGAAAGTAAGTGGTCTAAGTGCCGAAGACCTGGTTCTTTGCTTTATATCTGGCGGAAGTTCTGCATTGTTAACTTTACCAAGTGAGGGCATCACACTTGATGAAAAGAAACGTATTAATGAATTACTCATCCGTTCTGGCGCTACTATCAATGAAATAAACATTGTACGGAAACATTTGTCCCGGGTAAAAGGCGGAAGACTGGCAAGGGCTTGTGTTCCGGCTAGACTGGTCACCTTGTTGATTTCTGACGTAATAGGAGATGATGTTTCAGTTATTGGATCTGGTCCGACTGCCCCTGACCCCTCTACGTGTGAAGACGCTCTTGCGGTTGTACGTAAATTCAATTTAATTTTACCTGATTCGGCCATGCAAATTTTGAATGATAAAAGGGATGAAAATCCAAAGCCTGGGGATGAAATATTTAAAGGCAATATTATCAAGACTGTTGCTAATGGTGCAAAATCGCTCGAAGCGGCCGCCAAAGTGGCCGCGAATTTAGGTGTCATGCCAATTATTCTTGGTGACAATATTGAGGGTAAGGCGCGAGAAATTGGAAAAGAAATGGCTAAATTAGCATTATCTAAAAATTATAAGAAGCCGTGCGTTTTGCTGTCGGGGGGTGAACTTACAGTTAGCGTTACAGGTGCGGGAGAAGGGGGCCCCAATACAGAATTTCTGCTTTCTCTAGCTCTTGAGCTTAAGGGAGCTGAAGGTATTTTTGCAATTGCCTGTGATACTGATGGGATAGATGGTAGTGGTAACAATGCTGGGGCGATAATTGGGCCAGACACGTTAATTAGAGCTAAATCGTTGGGTGTTGATATTATCGATAGCCTCTCTCAAAATGATTCATTTAATTTTTTTAAAGTGTTGGATGACCTAGTGGTAAGTGGACCTACATATACTAATGTAAATGACTTTAGGGCGATTGTAATTCTTAATTCTCAGAGCCTATAATGTTAAACATTTTATCACCAAATAGTTCCTTAGCGTCTTCATATTGTGGTTTGACTCTTTCGAAGAATTTTTCTAACTGACTTTCAGTTAATTCTATTATTTCATTACCCGTTGCTTCCATTTTTTTCCGCGCATTCATAACTTCCTTTTCGGCTTGATTTCGTTGCCATACTACAGCTTCCTGAACTGCATTTTTAATCGCGTTTTTAAGCTCTTCCGGCCAAGTGTAGTAAGCCGTTCGGTTGCACATAATATTTCGTGATACATAAAAGTGATTAGAAATTGTATGAAACTTATGGTGTTCATGAACACCATAGGTCACAGTGTTAGTCAGAGGATTTTCTTGTGCGTCTAGGCTTCCATCTACAATCCCAGCAATTGCTTCTGTTAAGTCCAGACGTTTCGGGATTGCACCTAGTAATTCAAATGTGCGCATATGAACATCACTTGGGAGAACGCGTATTCTAATTTTTTTTAAGTCCCTGGGTGAATAAATCGGACGTATTTTGTTAGAGATTTGCCGAAATCCATTCTCAAAATATCCCAATATTTTATAATTTATTCTTTCTTCGATTTTTCTTGTTAAGTACCCTCCCAGGGATCCGTCCATGGCATTTCGTGCGGATGAATTATCCTTAAACAAGAAAGGTAGGTCAACAAAACCTAGTTCTGGTATTCGATCCGTCAAATAGCTTGATGATTGATATGAAATTGTCAAAAACCCTTGTTCCGTTAACCATAGAATATCTTCGCCTTTGAAACCCAGATCCATAATATTATAGATATACTTTATATCGATATCTTGACCAAATTCGCCTTCCAATCTATCCCCAATTCTTTTTAGGGCTTTGCTGAAAGACGTGTCAGGAGGTCCATAGCCACCAAATCGGATTTGATAACGTTTGCTCAAAATGGTTTCCTTATAGTTTTATTGGCTTATTAGAGGGTAATAACAAAAACATACTATCACCCCAATTAGTTGTATAGTTAATAAAATTCTTTAAGCAAAGCCTATTCCCGGCTATGTAAGGTTCTGTTATGTGTGGTCTAGTTGCAATATTTGGTTATCAGAAGAGTTCACCCCTTGTTAATGAGGCTGAGCTCGTTCGAATCCGAGAAGCTATGATCCATCGAGGACCAGATGGCGCTGGTACTTGGGTATCAGAGGATCAGCGCGTTGGCTTGGCCCATCGCCGGTTAGCTATTATAGATACAGGTCCTTCCGGTTCACAACCAATGGCTTTAAATGATGATGCAGGAAACGCTCGCTTACAGATTGTATACAATGGAGAAATTTATAATTTCAAACAACTCCGGAAAAATTTAATTTCTGAAGGGTGCGTTTTTACGACAAATTCTGATACGGAAGTACTTCTACATCTTTATGATCGCTATGGCATGGCCATGATCAATCAATTGAGAGGCATGTTTGCTTTTGTAATTTGGGATAAAGTAAAGCAAGGTATGTTTTTGGCTCGTGATCCCTACGGCATTAAGCCTCTCTATTATAATGATGATGGTTCTATGTTTCGAGTGGCTTCAACGGTTAAAGCCTTAATTGCCGGAGGAGCAATGTCGACGACGCCTAATGCACCAGGTCATATTGGGTTCTTGACCTTGGGGTACGTCCCTGAGCCACATACAATGTATCAAGAAATAAAGTGTCTACCAGCGGGAACCAGTCTTTGGATCAATAAGGACGGTAAGCCGGTTAAGAATAAGTATTTCGATTTTCAAGCCAAAATGTTTGATATAGAAAGTATGTCTCCTCAAGCATCAAAAGAAAAATTGCGTGAAGCCTTGATTGAAACTGCCCAGTGTCACTTGGTTGCTGACGTCCCGGTTGGAATATTTTTGTCGGCTGGTTTAGATTCGGCGAGTATTGTGGCTTTGGTTTCTGAGATAGCCGATGAAAAATTGGCAACGATTACTTTACATTTTGAAGAATTTGCCAATACGAATTTTGATGAGGTGCCGTTAGCAACTGAATTATCCGATCTGTATAATACTCGTCATCAAAATAGGACTATACGAGCTATTGATTTTGTTAATGAGAAAAACAAATTAATTGCCGCAATGGATCAGCCAACGATAGACGGTGTTAATACCTATTTTGTTGCAAAGGAGGCTTCGACAATAGGACTTAAAGTAGCACTTTCTGGGGTTGGTGGTGACGAATTGTTTTCGGGTTACGACTCGTTCCATCAAGTTCCTTCATTGGTTCGTGGAATTGGCTGGATACCTTTCATTAAAACATTTGGTTCTGTCTTTCGGATGTTGACGGGTGCCACCTTAAAAAAACTAACCTTACCTAAATATGCATCATTATTTGAGTATTCATCTGATTATGGTTCAGCTTATTTATTGCGTCGGGGATTGTTTCTACCCTGGGAATTATCTGAATTTCTAGACAGAGATTTTGTCCAGAGCGGTTGGCGTGAGCTTAATCTTAAAAATGACCTAAATAGCACGGTTGCGGGTATCATAAATCCTATTAATAGGATCTCCCTTTTGGAGAGCACCTGGTATATGCGTAATCAACTTTTAAGGGATGCCGATTGGGCTGGTATGGCGCATTCGTTGGAAATCCGGACGCCGTTGGTTGATGCAGTATTATTTGGACAACTTGCTAATCGGGGGTATCTAAAATCCGATATGGCACTAAGCCCCAAGGTGCCGTTACCAAACAGCGTAATCAATCGAAAAAAGACAGGTTTTTTAACGCCAGTTTCTAAGTGGTTGCTCGATGACGAAGGGGATCTAAAAATTGATCATGGTATTCGTGGTTGGGCTAGATATGTTTATAAAGAGTTTCAAAACGAATAGTTCGCTATTTTCTTTGCCAGAATATTAATTGTTTGCGATGCCTCTAGGCTATAACGTAGAATTGAATGGAAGAAAGGAAAATAGATGGAATTTACTGCACAAATCCCTTATGGAGCGTATTGGGCTACTCCTCTTGCAAAATGGCAGGGTTCCTTGTCGCATTTGCACAGTATAAAATTTGGGGCACATGTTGCGAAGGCTGAATTAGCTAAACGAAATATAGACCCAGAAATGTTTGATTATGGTGTTCTTGGAATGACGGTACCCCAGCACAAATCGTTCCAGGGCTTGCCGTGGTTTACGGGCATGATTGGAGCCCCCCATGTTGGTGGCCCAACCATTTCACAGGTTTGTGCGACAGGAGCCAGATGTATTCAAGATGCTGTGCAAAATATTGAATGCGATATAGCCAGTGTTGCTCTTGTAGCCACAGTCGATCGCCTTTCAAATGGACCGCAGGTCTATTACCCGGATCCATCCGGAGTTGGCGGATCTGGGCGCCACGAAAATCTTACACTGGATAATATGCAAAATGATGCACTTGGCGGGCATTCAATGCTTCAATGCGCTGAGAATGTTGCTGCAAAGCATCAGATTACAACTGAAGAACAACATGAAATGGTAATTATTCGCCGGGAACAATATGAAATGGCATTGGCGGACAATTCAGCCTTTTTGAGGCGTTTTATGACTCTGCCCTTTGAGGTGCCTTCAGCTAATTTCAAAAAGACTGTTAACGAAATGGATGGAGATGAAGGCTTTTTTAAATCGGATCCCGAAAAACTCGCAACATTAAAACCTGTTTTAGATAAAGGAACCGTGACCTATGGTGGTCAGACGCATCCTACGGACGGAAGCGCATGTTTGATTGTTACAACACCTGAAAAAGCCAACGAATTAAGCAGCAACAAAAAAATAGTTGTAAATATAAGAGGCTTTGGCATGGCCCGTGCGAAAAATGGCTACATGCCAGAGGCGCCGGTTCCAGCAGCTGAGCGAGCATTAAAATTAGCCGGATTAACTTTGGATGATATTGATGCCGTTAAAACTCATAATCCGTTCGCCGTCAATGATGTCTACTTTGTGAAACAAACTGGCTACGATCGGAAGAAAATGAATAATTACGGTTGTAGTCTTATTTATGGTCACCCAAATGGCCCCGTAGGGATTCGGGGCGTTATAGAGTTAATTGAAGAATTGACTATTCGGGGAGGCGGTCTGGGACTATTTACAGGTTGTGCAGCTGGAGACACTGGAATGGCTGTTGTGATCGAGGTCAATGACAAATAGTGTCTTCGCAAAATGAATCCGAATTCAGGAACATATGATTATATAATTGTTGGAGCTGGTTCGGCAGGTTGTGTATTAGCTAACCGGTTAACAGAAAATCCTGATAGTAGGGTGTTGCTTATTGAGGCTGGTCCAGCAGATCGCAATCCGATGATAAAAATTCCCCTTTTGTGGATGCAGTTTGTAAAAAATAAAATCCACGACTGGGGATATGATACTCAACCAGAGCCTTATATGGATAATCGCGAAATTGAATGCGTAAGGGGTAAGGTCCTGGGGGGATGTTCTTCCATTAATGCTATGACCATAGTGCGTGGCAACCGCAATGATTATGAACGCTGGAAGAGAACAGGTCTTAATCAATGGGGATTCGATAACGTTCTACCGTATTTCAAGAAGCTCGAAAGTTGGGAGGGAGAAACTGATGATTCAGACATTCGTGGTCTGTCCGGTCCTTTAAAAGTCTGCCCTAGTAGATATCAGGATCCATTATATGATGCCTATTTAAAAGCAGCAACCCAAATGGGAATGGGACTAGCTAAAGATTATAACGGTGAAGATCAGTTAGGATTGGCCCGATCTCAGCAAAATATTTTTAAAGGGAGGCGATTTAGTGCCGCTGATGCATTTCTCCGGCCGGTCCTTCGACGGCCCAATCTCGAAATAAAGCTCAAGAAATTTGTAACACGACTTATATTTGAAGGTCAAAAAGTTATAGGTGTTGAGCTTGCTGGTTCTAATGGTCAATTGAAAATGGTTAGAGCGGAATCTGAAGTCATATTATCTGCCGGAGCTATTAACTCTCCTCATTTATTAATGCTTTCCGGAATAGGATCTGCAGGTCAGTTGGAAAAGCAGGATATTGAAGTTGTGAGTAATGTACCTGAGGTCGGTCAAAACCTTCAAGATCATATGTCAGCAAGTGTTGGTTATAGAAGAAAGATGCCAGGGCCATTCCTATCTAAAACGAGGTTCGATAGACTAGCAGTTGATTTAGTATATGCCTACTTTTTTGGCACGGGTGTTGCAGCGGATTTTCCTGGAGGTCTTAACGGGTTTACAAAGGTTGACGTATCTTCCGATGTTCCAGATACACAGCTATTATTTAATGGTGCTCCCGCTGAATCGTATCCGTGGTTACCGTTCATAAGACCTGCTTGGCGGGATGGGTTTGGTTGTAGAGCAGTTTTACTTCACCCTGAAAGTAGGGGCTCGTTAGAGCTTGTATCAAATAAACCGGAAGATTTAATGTTTCTTCGACAGAATTTTCTTGCGACGGAAAAAGATCGCAGGGTTCTTAGGGAAGGTTTTAAGCTTTGCCGAGAGCTATCGAGACAATCGGCACTGGATCCATTTAGATCCGAAGAATATTTACCAGGTGAGAACGTCAAAAGTGATGATGAAATTGATTGTCATATAAGGGCGACTGGGATTTCCGTTCATCACCCATGTGGGACCTGCCGTATGGGGAATGACGAAAGGTCTGTTGTTGATCCCTTTTTAAAGGTGCGAGGTATTGAACGGCTTAGAGTTGTTGATGCATCTGTTATGCCTGATATTATCAGTGGGAATATACATGCACCAGTATTGATGATTGCCGAGAGAGCAGCGGATTTTATTAAAGAAGCTGCATAAAGAATGTATTAATGAGTGCTTCCATATTAACCATATGCGCGATATGTTTGATTATAAAAAGAAGGAATATAACCAATGAAAATTGCCATCCCAGACCTTGTGTCAAACTCATATTTTCCAGCTATTGCTGCTGTTGATTTAGGATTTTTTAAGGAAGAAGGCCTCGATATGGAGCTGGAACTAATATTTCCGGTAGATCATACGTTGGAGAAAATGCGTGATGGTGAGATAGACTTTGTGGGAGGCTCTGCCCATTCAACACCGCATGCTTTTCCAGGCTGGAAAGGTGGTAAATTACTCGGTGCATTGGCACAGGGAATGTATTGGTTTCTAATTTTGAGAAGTGACCTCGGTGCTAAGCAGGGTGATATTGATGCTGTTAAAGGATTAAATATTGGTGCAGCGCCTCTGGTCGATCTTGGGCTTATGCACCTATTAACAGAATTTGGGATCGATCTTGAAAAAGATAAAGTTAATATAGCACCGGTTCCAGGTGCCTTTACTGGAAAAAATGTTAATTTTGGTGTTACAGCAGCAAAAGCATTACAAGAAGGCAAAATTGATGGTTTCTGGGCTAATGGAATGGGTGCAGAAGTTGCTGTGAAATCAGGAGCTGGGACGCTGGTTATTGATGCACGGCGGGGAGATGGCCCTTCATCCGCATTTGATTATACTATGCCAGCATTGATTACATCTGAACGCCTTATTAATGAAAGTCCGGATGTATGTGCTGCAGCTATTCGTGCGCTGGTAAAGACCCACAAGGCGTTGAAAGAGGATGTTAGTCTAGCCACTAAAGTCGGGCGAAAACGTTTTCCTGCTGAGGAGGCTGAATTAATTGCCGGTATAATTCAACGCGATTTACCATTTTATAACGTGGGAATTAGACCCGATTTTGTTGATGGTATGAGTAAATTTTCTCAGGCGATGGGACTAATCTCAGGACCAGTCAGTTATGAAGACGCAGTTGCAACACAATTTAGTGACTTGTGGACCGAATAAGATTAAGCAATAGCATTTGATTTGTTAATCGAGTTTATCATCGAAACTTGCATCATTAGCTCAAACGATTTCTTATCATCATCGCGTACGGCTCTGATCTCATCTTGGCGTTTTTTACGAATTGCTGGATCCTTTTCTTCCATGATCTTCTTATTTCGTATGGTATGAGCTTGCACGTATTCGACGGCTATTGGTCGTCGTTGGCGATCATAAAGATTGAGGAGATCGTCTGAAGCTCCTTCATTCAATATTTTAATTAATTTATTGGAGACATTAACTCCATCATGCACACCACCATTCATGCCCATACCACCCAATGGATTATTTACATGTGCTGCATCACCGGCGAGTAGGACACGTCCTTTGCGGTAAGTCTCAGCGACCCGTTGGTTAACAGGATATAAAGTTGAATGGGAGATCGTATATTTGTCTTTCTTTGGTGCAAAACCTTGAATACGCGATTCAAGAAATCCGAGGTCAAGGAGTTCACTTTCTGTCATATTTGGATCAGTAGGTATCAGGAACCGCCACATTTCGGGAGCGCGTATGATGGCACACCATTCTTCGGGATCCGTAATATAAGCCACGGGGCACATGTCAGGTACTACTTCAGTAATTTCGTCAGTTGTACTCACGACTAAAAAGAGTTCTGGATATGTGAAGCCTGGGAACCCAATATCAAGGGATTTTCGAGCAAAACTTCTTGACCCATCGCACGAGATTAAATAATCGCCGGTGACGGATTCAGGCCCATTTGGCGTTTCAAAGTGGACCGTCACGTTGTCACCATTTTGATCAAGATCTGTTGCCCGTGCGTTGAATTTCTGCTCAACGTGAGGATAAGCTGATAACATGCCTGAAATAATCCGAGTTAATTTGTACTGTTCGGTTTGGACCCGATAAGGGTGTTTTGTGTGTTCGGACACAGCTGTCATATCGAATTCAGCGATTAACCCTTCCTGCCTATCCCGGTATTGGAATTGAGGTGTGATTAAACCTTGTTTAATTACCTCTTGTACGACACCCAATTCATCAAGCATGTCTAGTGTGGGAGGGTGAAATGTTGAAGCCCGCATATCAAGCGGCAACTCACTCTCGGCCTCCAAAAGAGTAACGCGTATTCCTGCCTTTGCTAGGACCAGGGTTGAGACACAACCAACAGGTCCTGCTCCGGTGATAATAACATGTTTTTCGTTTGCCATTTACATTACTCTTAGTTTAAAGGGTCTCAGAAAGATGTGACTTCGATCATATGTGTTCCGCTTCTGTTATAGATTAATGTGAATCTAATGAGGCTATAATTGAATCTAAACTAGAATTGTTCGAACAACATTCCCTTGCCAACAAACTTATCTTCAATCCCTAACGCCCGGAAGGCGTGCCAGATTGTAGCGACATTAATCGGAATAACGGGTTTTTGTATTTGTTTTTCAAGTGTTGGAAATTGCTCAACAGTACTTAGGTTAGTTCCAACTTGGACAATTGCATCAACTTTGTCACTGTCGAGTTCATTTAACACAACATCCACAACATCATGACGCGGGGTATGTGAGATTGATGTTGCGGTATCGCATTTTAGACCGTGAACTTTGGTAACATTAAATCCAGTTTCTGAAAAAAACTTATACACTTGCTCATCACCGACTGGTTGATAAGGTGTGATAACAGCCACGTTCTTCACGTTAAATGAATTCAAAGCATCTTGTACGGCTTTTGCTCCAGATGTCAGGCCTATATCTGGGCCCATAATTTCGTACAATCGATCTTCAAATTCGGCATTCCCCTCAAGACCGCCCCAGAAAGTTTCAGCTGACATTCCCATCATTATGTGGTCCATTTCAGCTGTTAATATGTCTCGCATGGCCAGAGGAATTGTCGGGCGTATAGCGTCAATGAAAGCTAGGAACATATTATCACTGGTTAGGTCCGGTTGATTCACCCAAAACCGTGCAAAGTGCCATGTAACACCTTGGGGTATAAAACGTTGGCAGTCATATTCGACGGCGGTATTGGTAGATGGTATAACAACTCCGATACGGCCCCTAGATCCAATCCAGGGCTCCTGAGGTTTTGTAAGTTCAACAGTTTGATCCATAATTTATATCCTCGTATGCGTTTATTTTAATTTTATATGCAATTTCTTTGTTAAACCAGATAACAATTTACGTTCCATAGAATTTGCTCGTTTGACCTTGATTCTATAGGCTAAAGGTAATTGAGTGTAAATGGAAATTACTATATGACGCAAGAATTTGACAAATTCGAAGATAT
>CAZXGI010000045.1:0-19714 GCA_964639965.1 uncultured Rhodospirillaceae bacterium | reverse complement strand
GATATTTTTTTGAGCCGTATCAATAACAGCTAAACGTTCGTGCAGTTGTTTTAAAGTAACGCCCGTTTTTTCCGTCTGCTCAACTAGACCATCACCGAGTCTTTTTGTAAGTGCTTCGAAGCGCTCATTAACAATGGTTTGACTTTGTTCCATTCGGCCTTTGAGCTCAGCTTGAGCAGCTATGGAATTTTGTGCTTGTTCTTGGGCTAGTCGCTGTGACATTTCAGAGAATTCGACTAGTTGCTGGTTTAATAGGGAACGATTTTTATCCCCACGGAATAACAAAATAATTATAGTGATCAACGAGAAGATTACTAAAACTATTAATATTAAATTTGTTTCCATTTATTATAGCGCCATCTAAATATTTTATACTTTACTAATTGAATCTAGCCTGAGGAACGCCTAAATTGCAATCAAGTTGGCTAAATGAATCCATGTTATTTTATCTATTACACAGATGGTAAGGAAATATTACTGAAATATGGCACTTTTACCCATAATAGTAGCCCCGGACCCTCGTTTGAAGTTGAAATGTGAGGATGTTTTGGAGGTAACGGATGATCTCAAGCAGTTGATGGATGATATGCTGGAGACAATGTATGATGCACCCGGTATTGGTTTGGCGGCTCCTCAGGTTGGCGTAACAAAACGTATAATTGTTGTTGATGTTTCCAAGGGCGAAAACGGTTACCAACCCTACAAGATGATTAATCCAGAAGTGAATTGGTATTCTGATCAGCTTGTTGATTATGAGGAAGGTTGTCTCTCTTTACCGGAGCAATATGCGGAGGTAAAGCGGCCAAGTGAGATCCATCTTAGCTATATTGATCCTAATGGGATTGCTCAGGATTTAAGAACGAGTGGTATTTTGGCGACTTGTATCCAGCACGAAATAGACCACCTGGATGGTAAGTTATTTGTTGATCATATTTCAAAGCTTCGGCGCGATTTAATTATTCGTAAGTTAAAAAAATATAAAGCAGCGCTGTAAGTAGTTTCTATATGGTAATTGAGAATCAAAATAAATTACGTATCGCATTCATGGGTACCCCGGAATTTGCTGTCCCAATTCTTGAGGCCTTGGTTTCTGTTGGGCATGAAATTGTTTGTGTTTATACTCAACCATCTCGTGCTAGAGGTCGAGGTCAAAGGGAGCAGAAGACGCCTGTTCATCTTAAGGCCGAAGAAATAGGTGTTGAGGTGCAGGCGCCCGAAGATTTTCTTTCTGAAGAACAACAGTTGATTTTTTCGAGTTTTAATCTTGATTGTGCTATTGTGGTTGCTTATGGGTTGATTTTGCCTAAGGCCATTTTAGTCGCTCCAAAACTAGGCTGTCTTAATATTCATGGGTCTCTATTGCCGAGGTGGCGCGGTGCGGCGCCAATTCAGCGTGCCATTTTAGCGGGCGATAGAGAGAGTGGTGTGACTATAATGCAAATGGACGAGGGTTTGGATACAGGAAAGATATTAATGGTAGACCGGGTTGCAATAACACCGACAACAACTGGCGCTAGCCTCCATGATGAACTTTCTAGTCTAGGTTCAAAGCTAATTATTGAAACACTGGATTCTTTATTAGATGAGAAAATTAGGCCTGTGGATCAACCTCAGATCGGTGTAACCTATGCAGAAAAAATAAACCGATCGGAAGGGTATATTGATTGGCAGCAATCTGCCGTTAGAATTGATAGATTAATACGAGCATTTACGCCTTGGCCAGGAAGTTGGTTTGAGGTCCGTGGGGAAAGAATTAAAGTATTATTGGCACAAGTAAAGAATGTTGATGGTGTGCCAGGGACTGTAATGGATAATAAACTTACTATTTCCTGTGGTGTAGCTGGGATTCAATTAGAAATCGTACAAAGAGCCGGAAAAAGCCCAATGTCGGCCGTAGAATTCTTGCGTGGATTTGAATTACCAATCGGTACAGTTTTAAGGTGATGCAACGTTATAAACTGACGGTTGAATATGACGGATCAGATTTTGTTGGCTGGCAGCGGCAAATAAATGGTCTTGGTATTCAAGAGGCTTTAGAGTTGGCTGTTAGGAATTTTTGTGGGGAGTCAGTTACAGTTTTTGGATCAGGTAGAACAGATGCTGGAGTTCATGCGATTTCTCAGGTAGCTCATTTTGATATAAAAACAGCTACTGATAGTGATACGGTTAGAGACGCATTAAATTATTATCTGAAAAAGGATTCTATTTCAGTATTGGCCGCTGAAGCCGTTAACCAAGAATTTCATGCCCGGTTCTCGGCTAAAAGCCGTTCTTATCTCTATCGCATTGTCAGTCGACGGGCTCCAGTTACGATTGATCGTGGGCGTGTATGGTGGGTTCCTGTAAATCTTAATACCGATGAGATGGGATCGGCTTCTCTGGATCTTTTGGGTAAACATGATTTTTCAACCTTTCGAGCTGCCGAATGTCAAGCAGATAGTCCAATAAAAACTTTGGATGAGATACGTATTGATCAAATACCATATCCTGGAGGTCTGGAAGTTCAAATACATGTTCGTGCTAAGTCTTTTTTATATCATCAAGTTCGTAATTTTGCTGGTTCGTTAAAATTAGTTGGTGAGGGCCGCTGGTCAATTAATGATTTTAAAACGGCCTTTAAGGCTGCAGATCGGAGTCGTGGGGGTCCAACTGCGCCAGCAGAAGGTTTATATTTTGTTGATGTTTCTTATTAATTCTGTGGCAGGTCAAATATTTTTTATCAAAGATATTTAATTAAATTATTGCAACCAGATTAGAAGGTGTAAATTGAAAATAAACTCCCCAAAAATTGTGTTTATAGCTATAATTGCAATAAGTATAATAATATTTTTCTTACCCCCCCCGGTAGGAATTGATACTCAAGTAATGAAGGGGGCTGCAGTAATTGTATTGGCCATCGGACTTTGGTCGACTGCAGTTTTACCGTCCTCTTTTGGTTCATTGATTTTCCTATTTGCAGCCGTTTTGTTAGCTATTGCCCCACCAAAGATTGTTTTTTCTGGGTTCCATTCGGGCGCCACATGGTTGGTCTTTGGTGGTTTAGTTCTTGGCCTAGGGGTAAAACAAACGGGGCTTGATACTCGACTTGTGCGTTCTTTATTAGTAAATTTTCCCAAGACCTATATGGCAATAATATACGGTGTCTTCTGGATTGGTATGTTGCTTGCGTTTATCATTCCGTCTGCGTCTGGTCGCGTGGCCGTACTAGTACCTATAATGATAGCTCTCTCAAAGGAATTGGGATTTGGTGATGACAATTCGGGTGCGGGAAAGGGTCGGACCGGTTTAATTTTGGCGGCTTCAATGGGTACGATGGTGCCTGCATTTAATATACTGCCTGCGAATGTTCCCAATATGGCGCTCTATGGCGCCGCTGACAGTGTTCTAAACATCCAGCTAACCTTTACAGAATATTTATTGTTGAATTTTCCTGTCATGGGAACTTTTCCTTTAATAGTATACCCAGCAGTTATTGCTTTATTATTTAAAGATGTCCCAAATTATCAGGATCCAAACCGTAAAAGTGAACCTTGGAGTGGTGAGGAGAGGCGCTTACTAATAATATTGGTAATAGCATTAATGCTCTGGATAACTGATGGTTTTCACGGTATCTCTCCAGCATGGATTTCTCTCGGGGCTGCGATACTTTGTTTATTTCCCCGTATTGGTATGATGTCTTCAAGTGTTCTTGGTGGTGAGATTAATTATAACCCGGTTCTATTTTTGGCGGGGGTGATTGGTCTGGGTGCCGTGGCTAATCATATCGGGCTCGGGGTTTTATTAGCGGAAAATATTTTAGGTATACTCAACCTTCAAGAAGGTGCTGATTTTCAAAATTATGTATCTATTTCGATTACAAGTATGATTGTTGGTTTATTTACGACAATGCCAGCCCAGCCTCCAATAATGGTAGCCATGGCATCTGTGCTAGCTGAAGCAACTGGGTGGTCACAACTAAGTATAATTATGACTTCTATAACCGCTTGGGGAGTATTTCCATTTTTTTATCAGGCGCCCCCGGTTGTTGTTGCGGTTGCTCTTGGAAACCTGAAAATTTCAGACGTAACAAAAATGCTCGTAGTATATATGGTGATTGGGATCTTACTGAAGTTACCTTTGCATTTTTTATGGGGGCAATACGTTGGCAAATTTATAGTTGTCGGCTAATACCCGTAATTTATTAATCAAACGCTGACTTAATTGGTTAAAGTTACTCAAGATCAATAACATGGGCCTCAACTATTTTTCTTAAATCTTCCGGCATTGCTGCAGACCGGCGTTTCTTCATGTCAAAATAGACTTCTGATGTCGTTTGTGTTGCACAATGGACACCAGTATCTGCATTATACATCTGCTGTTCGTGGGTCATACTTTTATTACCCATTTTGGTCCAGCCACCTCTTATTTCCATTAATTCACCGGCGGTAATTTCGTGAATAAAGTTGATGGAAATATTAGCGACCACTACACCCATACCATTCTGGGTAAGATCACTTTGTTTAATCCCGATATGCCGCCACATTTGAAAACCCCCATCATCGAAGAAATGGGCATAAAAGCGAACATTTAAATGTCCATAGTGATCGCAATGTTGAGGCAACACAATGCCACGGTATGTTACAAACCAATTTTCGAGATCTTTATTGTTCATAGTTTGTCCCTAGAAAACATGGAGTGTTCGTTGTGTAATGGTACTAATTATAATACTTAGTATCAAATCACAAACAACTATTCCTGTGGCAATTCCATTTGGAACCTCAAGCGTGGTTTTGGTTATAAAATACGTATATAAAAACACAAGCCCTAGGAGAGCTAGTCCTATCATGGTAGCAAGAGAACCCTGGACTAAATGGGCTTCAACTAATATAGCGAATGGTAAATATAAAAAATTTTGCAATACTGAAGCCCAATTATACACGACAATATAACGGATAAATCTTCCACTGATACCAAGTATATTTGTTATATAATTAATTAATAAGGGAAAAGCTACCCAGCCAATAACGTATGCGATAGTGTAAATGGTCATAAAACGCAAAAAATTTATTTCGTTTTCGTTCAGTGCATATCGAACGTTAAGTAGAAGTATAAATATTGGCGCAATTATAATTGCTGCAGTAAATGAATGCCAGAATCCCAAATATGAAAAATTAAAATAGTTCAGGCCATTCTTATCGGCAACAGCTAGTCGGAGAGAACCATAGATTGAGTTAACTATTTCTCCTAAAGGAGCACTAATAGACGCCATAAGTTAAATATTCTTTTCAAAGAATTGTTCGAGGACTGCCGAGTATATTTTAGTTAATGATTTCAAGTCTTCGATAGCGACATGTTCATCTGATTTGTGCATTGTTTGGCCAATTAAACCAAACTCTACAACTGGGCAATAATTCTTGATAAACCTAGCATCGGATGTTCCTCCGGTCGTACTAAGCTCCGGCGTTCTTCCAATCACAGATTTTATAGAATTTGAAATAATATTACTTAGCTTTCCTGGGGGTGTAAAAAAACTTTCACCGGAAACATAAATATTTAAATCATAATCGCGATCAATTGCGTCGAGGTTGTTTCTAAGCAATTTTTCAAGAGTTTTTGAGCTATGGAGATCATTATATCGGATATTAAAGACAGCTCTTGCTTTTGATGGTATTACGTTTGTGGCTAAATTACCCACGTCAACAGTTGAGATTTGTATGGTTGACGCCTGAAAATGTTCGGAACCATCATCCAAATGAAGATTAGCGATAGAGCTTAACATATTAATCAGGGTATGAATTGGATTTTTTGCCAAATGCGGATATGCAGTGTGACCTTGTATTCCATGGACAGTTAGCGTACCGTTTAAGCTCCCTCTGCGACCAATTTTAATCATCTCGCCAAGAGTGGTAGGATTCGTTGGTTCGCCTACAATGCATGCATCAATTTTTTCTCCTTTAGATTCAACCCATTCAAGTAATTTGCGTGTGCCGTTTATTGCTGGACCTTCTTCATCACCTGTGATCAAGAGTGAGATTGATCCACCAAAATCGGCTCCGTAGGTTTTAATGAAGTGGGAGGTGGCCTCGACAAAACATGCAATGGCTGTTTTCATGTCAGATGCTCCCCGGCCATATAAATTTCCATTGACAACTTCACCACCAAAAGGATCTTTTGTCCAACTCTCTGCATCACCAACAGGGACAACATCCGTATGCCCAGCAAAGCAGAAGTTTGGACCGGAGTTTCCAAATCGTGCGTAAAGGTTCTTGATATCTGGGGTGTTTTTATCGGTAAAGGTTTTACTATGACACGAAAATCCAAGATCGGTTAATACTTTCTCCAAGGTTTTTTGTGTGCCGCCGTCCTCAGGGGTTACACTAGAACATTTGATGAGTGAACGAGAGAGTTCTATGGCATTTATTTGATCGGGCACGAGAATTATTTAATCTCTCAATAAATCGTTTATAGAAGTTTTAGAGCGTGTTTTTTCGTCAACAGTTTTAACAATTACAGCGCAATAAAGGCTAGGCCCCGGTGTACCATCTGGTAAATCCCTGCCAGCAAGTGAACCTGGAACTACAACTGAATAAGCTGGCACATTTCCTTGATGAATGTCGCCTGTTTCTCGGTTAATAATTTTGGTTGAGGCCCCAATAAAAACCCCCATTGCGAGTACTGCCCCGGTTTGGATAATGACACCCTCCGCTACTTCAGAGCGGGCACCGATGAAGCAGTTATCTTCAATTATGACTGGGTCGGCTTGTAATGGTTCTAGTACACCACCAATGCCAACACCACCTGATATATGGCAATTTTTTCCAATTTGCGCACATGATCCAATAGTTGCCCATGTGTCAATCATTGAATTTTCACCAACGTATGCCCCAAGGTTTACAAATGAAGGCATTAATACTGCACCGGGTGCAATAAAGGCTGAATGTCGAACAACACAATTTGGTACTGCCCGGAATCCTGCTGTTGAAAATTCTTTTTCGGTCCAACCGGAGAATTTAGAGGGTACCTTATCCCACCAATTCCCATCACCGGCACTATTGTTAATGATTTCCATATCATTTAGCCGAAATGATAATAAGACCGCCTTTTTTAGCCATTGGTTAACTTGCCATGAAGATCCTTGACTATTTTTTGGTTCGGCCACCCGTTCTTTTCCATTATCTAGGAGATTAAGAGCAGTTTCAACAGCATCGCGAATGTTTCCTGTGGTTTTCGAATTTATGTTTTCGCGGGTCTCCCAAGCAGCATCAATAACATTCTTTAATTCTTGATTGTTCAATGGTTTTCGCCTTTTTATAGATTGATAACAAGGTCTGGAATGTGCGGTTAAAGGACTGTTATGTCAATGGGGGATATATGTTATCAATTTGAATTACCTGTAATCATTGCAAGCCATTGGGATAAGTTATCTGTAATATAGTCGGGTTTTATAGCTTCAATTCCATTATGAGCCCAAGTTTGACCCGTTTTAACCCAAACAGTTTTCATTCCCAACTTGGCAGCAGGAACTAAATTACGCGCCATATCCTCTACCATAATTGCTTTATTGGCGTTTATATTAAATTTGTCTATGAATTGAGAATAAATTTCAGGGGCGGGTTTGGGAATATAACCAGCGTCAACAATATCAAAAATATTTTCTATATGATTGTCTATTTGTAAACATTTGATAACTTGCCTAGCGTAGCTTGCTGTGGCATTGGTAAAAATAATCTTTTGTGCAGGTATAGCCTTCAACGAGTTTGCTAAGACACTATCAGGTTTGATAAAAGAAAAATCTATGTCGTGCACGTAGTCAAGGTAGGGACCGGGGTCCATGTTGTAAAGGTCCATCATACCTCGCAATGTGGTGCCATGTTCTCTAAAGAGACTTTTTTGAACTTTATAGGCTTCTGAGGCAGATATTTTTAGGATCTTTGAAACATAGTCACACATGCGTCTATCAATTTGACTAAATAAGTTTATCGATGAATGATACAGGGTGTTATCAAGGTCAAAAATCCATGTTTCAATATCGCCGAATTCCAACGCTAGCTTATCCATAAACATGACCTTGCTCGGATGTCGATTAAAAAACTAGTCTGCTTCAATGAGTGTTCCGGCACCATGTTCTGTGAATAGTTCTAGTAGTAACGCATGGGGGACTCGGCCATCTATAATAACTGCTGCATCGACACCATTTTCCACGGCGTTGACACATGTCTCAACTTTAGGAATCATGCCGTCTTTAATGGTGCCATTATTAATCAGCTCTCTGGCTTTCTTTGTATTTATTTTCTCAATAAGGTTGCCCTTTGCATCTAAGACCCCAGCAACATCGGTCAGCAATAAAAGTCGACTAGCTGACATCGCAGAGGCAATTGATCCGGCCGCCGTATCTGCGTTAATGTTATAGGTCTCGCCTGCATTTCCAGAACCAATAGGCGCTATTATAGGTATAATATCAGTTTCTTTAAAAACTTCGAGTAAATGAGTACCAATGTTTTTGGGTTCTCCAACAAACCCTAAATCAAGAATTTTTTCAATATTGGAATCTGGATCACGCTTGGTTCGGCGAACTTTAGTAGCTTGGATGAGATTTCCATCTTTGCCAGATAGACCAACAGCTATACCACCGGCGTGATTAATTGCAGCTGCTATTTGTTTATTGATCTTACCAGCTAAAACCATTTCAACAACTTCAACGGTTTCCCTATCGGTGACTCTCAATCCATCAACGAAAGAGGATTGTATTTTTAATCGGTCTAGCATTTCTGCTATTTGTGGCCCTCCGCCATGAATGACGACGGGATTGACACCAACATGCTTTAATAAAACAATATCATTAGCAAAAAGTTTAGCTAAATCTGGATTGCCCATCGCATGTCCACCATATTTTACTACGAACGTTTTACCACTATGGCGTCTCATATATGGCAACGCTTCACCAAGTATTGCGGCCTGGGTGTGTGGTTGTTTCTTTGATTTATTGTTCGTTTTTGTCATTGTTTTGTACTTAAATTTATTATTGAAATGTACACGGGCAATTTTACCCTACCTATATCCAAATAACCAATAATTTAAATTATTGGTTAATATTATTTTTTGCAAGTTCGGCAAGTTCGGCTCTTAATTGCCTGATACCTCTCGACTTAGTGCTACTTGTTACCATAATATTAGGGTGGGCAGCTCCGTGTTTTACCGCCTCTTCCTGAGTTCTAACTACCAATTTTTCCATATCTAATACTTTTATTTTATCGCATTTGGTGAAGATAATTTGATAACCAACAGCTGCGGCATCCATCAAATTCATTGTTTCACGATCGGTTGCTTTTAGCCCATGTCGTGAATCAATTAATAAACAAACCCGTCGTAATTGTACGCGACCCCTAAGGTAATCTTTTATTAGTTGGGTCCAATTCTCAACAACTGATTTTGTAGCTCGGGCATATCCATAACCGGGCAGATCAACAAGCATAATTCTGTTACCAAGATTAAAAAAATTTATTTGCTGTGTTCGTCCTGGCGTATTGGAAGTGCGAGCAAGATTTTTGCGACCGGTTAGAGCATTTAAAAGACTGGACTTACCAACATTGGACCGTCCTGCAAAGGCAATTTCTGTTAATTGGCCATCAGGAAGTTGGTTGAGCGAAGCCGCACCTAGTAAGAAATCACAATTTTGTGTAAACAATAATCGCCCCGCTTCTAGCGTTGGCTCGTCTATAGTTTTATCCATAATTCTAACCTAAACGGTTTAAAACTAGAAATTTAACCCTTTTTCTGGTTTCCAATGGGCGCGCCAGCTTTCCGCATTATTACATATTGTTGTAATACTGAGAGAGCATTATTCCATGCCCAGTAAATAACCAATCCAGATGGAAAGCGAGCCAGCATGAACGTGAACATGATGGGTAGAAACATAAATATTTTAGCTTGCATTGGGTCGGGAGGGGGGGGATTCAATTTTTGCTGAATATACATTGTGGCTCCCATAATAATAGGCCAGACCCCAATCGCTATAATTTCCGGTGGTGTCCAATTAATTAGCCCGAACAAATTAAGAGGTGTTAAGGGGTCAGCTGCAGATAAATCTTTAATCCAACCATAGAACGGCGCATGTCGTAATTCTATGGTTACGAATACAACTTTATAAAGTGCAAAGAATACTGGAATTTGAGGTAAGATAGGTAAACAACCGGCAGCAGGATTTGCCTTTTCTCTTTTATATAGCTGCATAACCTCTTGATTCATTTTAGCTTTATCGTCTTTAAAACGATCTCTTATTTTGATCATTTCTGGCTGGAGTAATTTCATTTTACTCATGGCCCGATAAGATTTATTTGCTAGTGGGAAAAAGGCAAGTTTGATTAAAACTGTGAGTAATAAAATAGACAGTCCCATATTACCGAGGTATTTGGTAAAATATACTAGTGCAAAGAAAATAGGTTTGGTCAGAAATTCAAACCAACCCCAATCAATTGCCAAATCAAAACGTGTAATATTGAGTTGATCTCGATAATCGAGAATTAGTTGTGCTTCCTTTGCCCCCGCAAACAGTTTGCTCTTGGTTTCTGTTGCCCCACCCGGGACAATTTTTTGAGCGTTACCGCGAAAATCAACCTGATAATTATCCTTTCCCTCTCTGATTTGATCGGAGAAGCGCGTATCTATATTGGAATTTTGATCTGGGATTAGTGCTGTTAGCCAATATTTGTCGGTAATCCCAACCCAGCCACCTTTTGACTTTATCTCAATTAATTTATTTTCTTGAATTTCGTCATAATCTATTTCCTTCAAAACATCATCGAAAATACCTAGCATACCCTCATGCAGTATATAAAAATCTGTTATATCAGGTGTACCGGTTCTTGATATTCGGCCATAAGGATAGACTGTAGCTGATTTAGTACCGTTATTCTCCACACGCTGCTTAATTGTAAACATAAAATTAGAATCGAGCGAAATTTCCTGGATAAAACTTATTCCGTCTGCATTCTTCCATGTTAGACTTATAGGTGTTCTAGGAGTTAATTTTTGGCTGTTAGATTTCCAGATAGTTTTTGAATTGGGTACTTGTGTATCGCCGGATACCCAACCAAAGTCCGCATAATAAGGTTTACTGCTACCGAATGGTAAGAGCAGTGAGATATTTTTACTTTCAGGCTGAATAGTCTCGCGGTAATTCTTGAGCGTTAGATCATCTATTTTAGCTCCAACCAACGAGATAGAACCCGTCACTCGCTCGGATTCGATTCTTAACCGCGGTGTATTTGCAAGAGCCTTTCTTAAAGCTTCTGCCTGAGTTGTGATAAATTTGGAACCAGGAATTGGGACGGCTAATTCTGCAGTATTAGATGGAGTTGTTGCACCTTTTGTGTTGAGTTTTGTTGAGGGTGTAATTGGTTCTGGCAGAGTTGGCAAGTTGGTTTTAGGTTCTTGCGGCACTGGATTTTCAACCTTAGGCGACATTTGGCTCGAATTATACCACTGGAATCCAACCATAATGATTGCGGACAGTATTATTGCTAGAAGCAGGTTTTTTTGTTCCATTTTATAGTATTCCTGATTTAATTTTAATGCCTAGCTTCTTGCACACTGGCTTAAATTTTTTGCTTTCAATTTGATTTTTGTAAAGTCTTTGCGCGCGAGGTATATCTGGCAGTTCGCAATTCTGCAACCGACTTTTCGGATAAATTTTTATTCTTTTCCAAATTTGATAATCGTGGAACTGGATCGTACCCACTGGTGCCCCAAGGTTGGCATCGCATGATACGTTTAATTGTCAACCACAATCCTTTGCAAGGGCCATATAACTTAAGAGCTTCGCTTGCATATTGAGAGCAGGTAGGCAAATGGCGGCAGTTTATTGGCATTAATGGTGAAATCAGCCATTGATAAGTTTTTATACAGGTTTGCAACGTTAATACAAATAAGTGTGAGGGTTTAGTCATGTATTCCTCATAGGTAATTGGATTGTTAGAAGAGCTTTTTCTAAATCAGAAACGAGGTCTGAGAACGGCCTTTTTAGTGTATTCTGGCGCCCAATAATTACAAAATCAACGTTTGAAGGGGCTTTGTTGGTTGGTATAACTTTAACGGCAGCCTTTAAACGCCGTTTTGCTCGATTACGGGCTACAGCGTTTCCAACTTTCTTACTAACAGTGAACCCAAATCGAACATTGGCTATTTTCTTGGATTTTATTTCTTGTGATGTATGATTGCGTCCTTGCAGAATCAGCCCTGGAGTTACTTTTTTCATTTGTGTCGAAGCAACCCGCAGGAACTCTGAACGTTTTTTCAAGCGTACTAGTGGGATATTCTCTATTGGATAGGTCATTAGGCCCAATTAAAAATAACGTTAGGCTGAGAGATTTTTGCGACCTTTTGCACGGCGCTTGGCAATTGTTCGACGACCATTTGAAGTTGCCATACGTGAGCGAAAGCCATGTCGTCTTTTTCGTACCAGATTACTCGGTTGAAAAGTGCGTTTCATGAAATTTCTCCAGCGAATTTATATTTTAGCCATTCAAACGACTACTTTTACGATATACCGCACGGTGTATACGTTCTCGGGTCACAGAAGTCAACGGTCCTACATTTAATTAATAATATTGCATAATGTAAAATAAAAACAGAGGAAGCCGGAATAGCAGGGCATATTAATCGCCAATTGCTGTACCTTCGCGCCTCTGGTCGGCGCCACCAAATAACCAACCATTTTTGCTTATGAATATACCGTGTAAGCCGCTGGTCAGCTTGCGCAAACGAACTTTATGGCCAAGTTTTTCCAGTGAAGGTTTTAGAGATTCAATAGCTGTACCTTTTTCAAGATCTGTTGTTCCGTTGCGATTAACAAAATGCGGCATATTGATGGCTGTTTGGATATTTTTTTTCCAATCTAGGGTGGCAATGATAGTTTTTGCAACATATCCAATAATGCGTGAGCCTCCTGGGGAACCAATTGCCATTACTAATTTAGCACTATTATCAACGACTAGCATTGGGCTCATTGATGACCGTGGTCTTTTATTAGGCTCTACTCTATTGGCGACAGGTTTGCCTAGGGATGTGGGAGAGAAAGAAAAATCAGTCAGTTGGTTGTTGAGCAAAAATCCACGAACCATCAGACGAGAGCCAAAGGCATTCTCAATACTCGATGTCATCGAGACAGCGTTCCCATCTCCATCAACGATACTGATGTGAGATGTCGATTCACCCTCAAATGATTGGTAAGACCCTAGGTTTTTCGTACTTTCGAGTTGAATGACACCGGGTTTAGCCTTACCCATTGTTTTCGTTTTAGAAATAAGTTTAGCCCTTTTTGCTAAATAACCTGGATCAATCAAATGGCTTTTTGGCACCCGTATAAAATCTTCATCTGCAAGATATTTGTTTCGATCGGCAAATGCAAGTCGACTTGCTTCGGTAATGACGTGTATTGCTTCAGTAGATCCTGGGGTCAACTTAGATAAATTTGTATTTTGGAGAAGCCCTAATATTTGCAATGTTGCGATGCCCCCGGAGGTCGGGGGGGGCATTCCGCAGACTAACCATATACGATAAAATGAACAAACAGGTTGACGTTTTATTGCCTGGTAATTTGAAAGGTCTGCAAGTGTCATTCTGCCAGGATTTATATCCGTTGTATTTATGGTTTTTATTATTTCCTCAGCAATTGGGCCACTATAAAAAGCGTCGGAACCACCTGCTGCCAATTGGCGAAAAGTTTTGGCTAGTGGTTTATTGAACAACCGGGTACCTATAGGTTTTGCAAACCCACTAGAGTTATAGAAATATTCTGTTGAACCTTTAAAATTCTTCAAAAACCGATCAATTCTAACAAGGGAATACAGTCTCGGTGATATCTTAAAGCCCTCGTCAGCAAGTTTAATGGCGGGATCAAATAATTTAGACCAAGGAAGTTTTCCATGTTTTTTATGGGCTAATTCTAACATTCTGAGAGTGCCCGGTACTCCCACAGATAAACCACCAGGTACAACTTCATAGAAATTTGGTCGTGAACCATCTGGTCTTAGGAACATATCACTGGTGGCGGCTGCCGGAGCTTTTTCTCGACCATCATAAGCCTCAATTACTCGGGAGCTAGATTGATAATGCATAAGAAATGCTCCACCACCTATTCCAGAGGATTGTGGTTCAACCACGTTAAGAGCTAATTGTGTTGCAATCGCTGCGTCAACTGCACTACCTCCCATTCTTAGCATTGTTAGACCCGCCCTGGCTGCCAATGGATTTGCTGCTGAAATCATGTATTTTTTTGATTTAACTGATTTATCTTCATTTACAGGATCAGATATCGCATTCACGGGGGGTATTATCGATTTTTGTTTTCCAGCGGCTAATCCAAGGGGCGTTTTTGAATCTCGGGGTCCGCTGTTTATATTACTTTGAGTATCAGGTTGATTAATTAATACCGGTTTGTTCTCCTGTTGGCAGGAAGTCAGCAGACATATTGTGGCACTGAGGCTCAATAAAATTTTCAAAAATGAACGACTAGAATTGTTTGCCATATCAGAATTTGGTCCTTGACGTTATCCTAATAAAATTTATGCGAATATCTTCAGATCATATAATGCCTGACTTTATGTGTTAACCTCAAGAGCTAAGAGAGCAAACTGGAAATATATTGTATTTTGTTAGATATTTCGATTTAAGATTGACATTTAATTTGATGGCTGGTGAATCTGTGTTTGATGTGATATTCCAGCGGCCTTGATTAAATTAGGATCTCTCAAGGAGAGTTTTTTATGAGCGCGAATATTAACGGATTGAAAAAAATAAATCGTGTTTCAATACCCGATCTTGCGGGGCGTAAAGGAGGAGAGCCAATTGTTAGCCTAACCGCGTATACTATGCCGATGGCGAGAATTTTGGATCCACACTGTGATTTTTTATTGGTAGGTGATTCATTAGGGATGGTCGTATATGGAATGGATACCACCTTGGGTGTAACTCTTGATATGATGATAAACCACGGTTTGGCAGTGGTTAGGGGGTCTAGGCAAGCTTGTGTGATTGTTGATATGCCATTTGGTAGTTATCAGGAGAGCCCCGAACAGGCCTATAGAAATTGTGCTCGTGTTATGGCTGAAACAGGTTGTGGTGGGGTAAAAATCGAAGGTGGAAGAGAAATGATGACAACAGTTGCTTTTTTGGTTGAACGGGGTATTCCTGTGATGGGGCATGTTGGGTTAAAGCCACAATCTGTCAATTTGGCTGGTGGTTACCGTGCACACGGTCGTGATCAAGATGAGGCAGAAAGAATTAAAGAAGATGCACGTACAATATCAAATGCAGGTGCCTTTTCCATAGTTTTAGAAGGTCTAGTGGAAGATCTGGCCGCTGATATTACTCGCGAAATACTTCCAGTTACTATTGGGATTGGAGCGTCAGCGCAATGTGATGGGCAAATCCTCGTTATAGATGACGTGATAGGTATGTATACGGAGTTTACGCCAAAATTTGTAAAGCGTTTCTCTGAAACCGGTAAAGAGATAAGTAAGGCGGCGGCGAAGTATGCTAAAGAAGTAAAGTCGCGAAAATTCCCAGCAAAAGAGCACTGTTATCGAAGTAATTAATATGCCGAACAAAATAGAAATTGTGAGGACAGTTGAAAAACTAAGAAAAAAAATTTTTTCGTGGCGCAAGAAAGGATTTAGTATTGGTCTTGTCCCAACGATGGGAGCTTTGCATGATGGCCATTTTTCGTTAGTCCAACAGTCAATAAGTTCAACAGATAAAACTATTACAACACTTTTTGTGAACCCTAAACAATTTGGCCCCAATGAGGATTTAATTACTTATCCCACGGACGAAGTCGCTGACATTTCAGCTTTAGATTCCCAGGGAGTGGATATGATTTTTATTCCTAATTTGGAGGAGATGTACCCGGTAGATTTTAAGACCGAAATAATAGTACCAGGTATTGGCGAAATAATGGAAGGTGTATATCGACCAGGTTTTTTCATTGGGGTGGCAACTGTTGTGGCAAAATTGCTCATTCAATCACTTCCTGATAGAGCTTTCTTTGGTGAAAAAGATCTTCAACAGCTTTATGTTATCAAACAAATGGTAACCGATTTGGATATACCTGTTGAAGTGGTTGGTTGCCCCATTATTAGAGAACAAGACGGTCTCGCTTTATCCTCTCGGAATATATATTTAAGTAAAGATGAAAGGGTGAGAGCTGCTGAACTTTATAAAACACTTAATCAAATTGGAGAAAAAATTGTAAAGGGAGAACTCATTTCTAGTGCGATTGAGGAAGGAAAAAAAAGGCTTTTTAATTCGGGATTTTCCAAGGTTGATTATATAGCTGTTTGTGAAAATGATAATCTTACAGAAATTGAGTATTTTCAAAGTACCGCCTATGTTTTATGTGCGGCTTGGATCGGACGGACGCGATTAATCGATAATATAAGAGTTGGATAAATTATTATTTTGGAAAATTTATAAATAATTATCATCTTTTTTTCTCTCTAAACAGATGTAAAGAAGGCAATAACACTAATGCTAAGGCACAACAAACCAATGTTAATCCACCCACCTCACGTAAGCCAACAGGTTCTCGAAGTATCAGGTGGCCGCTAAATACGCCAATAACTGGAACTAGCATTATTGATATAGCGGAAACTGAGACCGGGACTTCACTAATAATTTTAAACCAAGCGAACCAGCAGAAAATTATTGGATAAGCTAGTATTAGTATAGTTGCTAAAATAGCCTCTAAAGATACATCGTCTATAATTTTTGCCCATAGATTGTGCTCTAAAAGTATTGCAATGACAGTTATTGGTAGTCCACCTAAAAGAAGTTGCCAGCCAGCCAAGGCTATGGGTGGCATTTTCCATTTTATTCGCTTTTGGATTGCGGTACCCATTCCCCAAGAAGCAGCAGCAATTAACATCATTATGGTCCCGATTGGTGCAGTTGCATAAACCCCTAGATCGCCAATTGTTAATGTCCCAAGTCCCAAGAGACCCAGGCCTAATCCAACTATGCGTTGAACTGTTGGATGCTCGTTATTTACAAATAAACTAAAAAGAACGGCCCAAAGCGGCATAGTGTAGGCAATAATGGATGCTTGCCCAGAAGCTAACAGTCGAATACCCCATGCGCTAAATATGTGCCATATTGTAACATTAAATAATGACGCAATAAAAAGCCATTTCCAATGGTCTACTGGTACACCCATTTTTTGGCGAGATATAAAACCTACTGAAAATATAAATATTGCAGCTGTTGGTGCAATCAGACCACGATAAGTCCAGGGAGATATTTCGTCTAAACCAATCTTTAAGAATGGCCATGATGTACCCCAGCCGACTATTATTAATATTAGCAACCCATACCCAGTTTTTGTTAAGCCCGTTTTAGCCATTTCTTAAAAAATCACGATAAAAAAAACCGGCGTTCAGATCGCCGGTTTTTTTTGAATAATGGTCCCTATTTAATTTATATAAAGGTGTACCTCATTTGATTGAGCAGATTGACTTGTCTGCGCAGATACAGCTATTCTTTGCGGCGGCAGACCCATTCGCTGTAGTGAGCGCATAACTCTCTCGGCATTGCGGCGAGCTTTATTTGAATTTAGCGCGACGCGGGCTGCGCCACCTGAAGATGGGGCGACAGCAACTAACTCAAACGTTGCGTTTGGCCGACGCTCTAACGTTTGGCTAACCGCATTATATAGAGCTTGCTCGAAAGCAACATTCTTACGATCAAAACGGATAACAACTAAGGGCCGGCGTCCTTCAAGCGAGCGCGGCGTTGTACGATTGTAGGGTGTTCCTGAAGTTGCCGCGGCCAAAGCCCGATTGGTTAAACTAGAACCCATTAACTCTCCACTTTTAACGGCGGCAGACAGTGTGTTAAGATTACTTCGTTCAGTTGCAACGTAGTTGGTTTGACGCTGAATATCTTCAGTAAGTTCCTTCAAAAGTCTATCAATTAACACAACAGTTCTGTTAACCTCATCCTCTAATATTGAGAGTTGTTGATGGTCAGCATCAACCGCGCCGGTTATTCTGAAAGCTGCCCTAGTATTTTCAGCTAAATATGCCGCCAAGGTCGAATCGGCAGTTACATTTGTCGTCAGTCTATTCATTGCGCTTATGTCATCGCCAACGTTTTTTAAGTCAGCTAGCGCCTGATTAAATTGTCCAACCAAGACAGGATTACCTGGTGTAGTACCTACTTGCAAACGCGCATTAATAGCGGAAATGGCACCATGGTAGCGCTGGGAGTCTTTAATTGTTTTTCCACGTACGGCTTGTAATTTATTATTATTTTTGGAGATACTTGCTTGTAGATTGCGAAGTTCATTCCGGAGTTCAATAGCCTTTTGTCCTACAAAAGTCCCGGTATTTTTACCAGCGGTTATACCTTTTGGTTCAAACCTAGAAGTTCCTAAAACAGGCGGTTGAGATGGCTTGACTGATTTTGCAACTCTTATAGGTAAAGGTTCTGGAGTAGTTTCTTTAATTGGCGCTTTAGCAGCAGCGATATTTCCCGACGGGTCTTCACCTGTCAATGATGGTAGAAGAGAGTCAAATGAGAGCGAAGAGCAGCCTGATGTAAGGCCGGTAACTATTATAGCAGTTAATATTGCCGGTCTTAGAACAATCGACCGATTATTTATAAAGGCCATAGCACTGTTTTTCCTCATCCAAATTAAACGAACTCACACCTAACCGTGAACCAACCAATATTCACATCATGTAAATCTAGGCCATAAAACAACGATTCAAGTGAAGGAATTAACATGTCTCCCCTAAACATAGCAAGTATTACTTAAAATCCGTGTATTTGACAAGCAACGGTTAAAATATATTGCAATTATAATTTTCCAAATCCTAACCAACTTTTTCATTCTGATGGAGTATTATGACCTAAAAAAAGATGTCTTGATACTATAAACGTTTTTAAATACTGTCCCCTCACTTTGCGCCCGTAGCTCAATTGGATAGAGCGTCTGACTACGAATCAGGAGGTTGGGAGTTCGAGTCTCTCCGGGCGCGCCATTGACATGTTTTTTCATAGTACAAAAATATATCCTATTAACGTTAAGACCTTTCTCACCTTTTTTTTTAGATTCTACTTATGAATCTATTATAGTTAACAAAACCTTTAATTTTAGTAGAAATAGTTCTCCGGTTATGATGTATTTTATACGATAATGACATTAATTTGGGTTCTGCTATGAACAAAATTGGCAAGAATTTTGTGTTTAACAGTTTTTCTTCATCTATCTATTAGGTCCATGTTGCTCTTGAGCATCATTTGATGCACGGAATAAATAATGACGTATTATGGGCTGGACAAGATAAATCAAGGCCATTTCATCCATTATTTTTTTATCCGAATCGTTAAGCTCTAAGCCATTTGCAATAAGTGACTTTGCACGGCTATTGCCTTGAATAGCTTTGAGAGCCACTAAACCCCATTCGGTATATTTTGAAGAATTAATACTCTCATGGAGCACAGTTAGACGTTGGTCATATTCATCAAGGAGTTTACCCCAAAAATTTACATCGCGGTTATCTTTAAGATCTTTAATAAAATTGGAAATATCTGTCATCGTTGTTTCCTCAAAGAAAAATTGTTACCAAGATTTTCTTTTGGCTTCAGGTTGTACAATTCAGAAAGTCGGGTGCCTTTATAGAAAGCTAGTTGTTTGCTGAACCGCCATCAACCACCATAGACTGACCCGTCATAAAAT
>CAZXGI010000044.1:0-20383 GCA_964639965.1 uncultured Rhodospirillaceae bacterium | reverse complement strand
GGGATAGTCGTAGAAAAACATGTGGAAGTTGGTGGGTATGTAAATGTCGGAGCTAAAGTGTTAACTCTATCTAATGATAAATCTGTTGAAGTTGAAGTTGATATCCCAAGTTATCGTTTAGGCAATTTAGAATTGGGAACAAAAGCTAGAGTAATAACAGATTCTGGAAAGGACTATGATGCCACGGTCAGAGCTATTATTCCAAATGAGAATACGCGCACCAGAACACGCCCGATTAGATTAAGTGCAAATTTTGGCGTTGATGCTCTCAGGTTTGCTGATAACCAAAGTGTGACAGTTGAATTACCTTTGACCAGTGGAAATAGAGTTTTGACGGTTAACAAGGACGCAGTATTACGGCGTGCTAACGGCACCATAGTTTTTGTCGTTACTGGTAATAATGCCAGAATGAAAAGTGTACAGTTAGGTCGAGGAATTGGTAAAAAATATCAAGTTATCAAGGGTGTGAAGGCTGGAGATATGGTTGTTGTTCGAGGTAACGAACGATTGGGAGTTGGCGGACGTGTTAGGATACTTAAATAGATGGTGATTGACCAATGAACGTTATACAGCTTTCGATCCAGAGACCTACGGCGGTTGTAGCGGTTGTGTTGATGGTTGTTTTGTTTGGATGGGTTTCGTTAACTCAAATACCAATACAGATGGCTCCTGATGTGCGCCAACCGGTTATAATAATAAAAACGCAATGGAGGGGAGCATCACCTACCGAAGTCGAACGAGAGATTGTATCAAAGCAAGAAGAAGAGTTGAAAGGCATTGAAGGCGTAAAAAAAATTCTGGGTGAGGCTAAAACAAATCAAGGTGTGGTAACATTATCTTTTTCTCCTGGGATGGATTTTAATCGTACTCTCCTTCTTACTGCTAACCGCCTTGATCGAGTTACGGGTTACCCAGAAGAGGCTGATGAACCAGAAATCAGTACATCGGGTACTGAAGATAATGCAATCGCTTGGTTTTTCTTAAAAAGAATGAAAGGTAATGAGCGTCCTATAAGCACTTATGGTGATTTCTTAAGAGACGTTGTGCAGGATCGTTTTGAAAGTATTCCGGGTATTGCAGGAGTTAATTTATTTGGAGAGAATGAGCGGGAAGTCCAAATTATTGTCGATCCAGAGAAGCTCGCTTCCTATCAAATGACAATCACAGAAGTTGTTAAGAAACTTCGAGCGGAGAATTCTTCAGTTACCGGTGGTGAAATTAACGAAGGCAAACGCCGTTATGTTGTGCGTACTGAGGGTGAGTTAACCAAATTAGACCAGATTAGTAGCGTACTTTTAAGAAGTGAAGCGAAAAATGGCACTGGTGCCAGCTTGGGCAGAGTTACGCTCGCTGATATTGCCGAAATCCAGGTGGCTTACAAAGATTCGTTTGGGCGGGCAAGTTTTCGCGGCGAACGATCTTTAGGTTTTAATATGACACGTGCACAGGGTGCCAATGTTTTGGAAACAATGGTAGAAGTTAGAAAAATGGCCAAATACCTCGCCAATGGGCCTGTCAAAGATGCAGGCCTAGAACTAAAGCAGGTTTATGACGAAACTACATATATCAATTCCTCAATCAGCTTAGTAATCCAAAATATTTATTTTGGCGGTGCACTAGCTATTATTATATTGCTTTTATTCTTAAGGTCTTGGCGCCCAACTGTGGTCATTAGCGCTGCGATTCCTGTTTCAGTTATAGGAACATTTGTAGCCATGGCAATTTTGGGTCGCTCCCTTAATGTTGTAAGCTTGGCAGGAATCGCTTTTGCAGTCGGGATGGTCGTTGATGCAGCAATTGTCGTCCTTGAAAATATTTTTCGGCTGCGTCAGCAGGGCATGAGTGCGGCTGAAGCAGCTTACAAGGGCACTTCGCAAGTTTGGCCAGCAGTTTTAGTTTCTTCGCTAACGACCGTTATGGTTTTTATTCCTATTTTATATATGGATCTTGAAGCAGGACAATTATTCCGTGATATTGGGGTGGCTATTTCTGTTTCGGTTATTCTTTCACTATTTGTTTCAATTACCCTTATCCCGGGCCTTTCAAATAAGATGTTTGAAAATGAAAAATTTTCGGATGGATCAATGTTGCGTTTGCCTTATGTTGATACGTTTGCAAGCGCCTTTGTAAATTTTTGGGTTGGCTTCGCAAATTATGTCGTCCGGAAAAAAATACAAGCCCTTGGTGTTGTTTGTGTGGTGACTATTAGTGCGGGTCTATTTGCTTGGGTTGCAATGCCAAAGCTTGATTATTTACCCACGGGAAATCGTAATTTGGTCATCGGTTTTGTTCAACCACCATCGGGCTACAATCTTGACACTATGGAAAAAATAATGATGCGAGTTCAGGAGAAAACCCGTAAATATTGGACCGATGTCTACGGAAAGTCCTCAAAAGCTGTAAAAAAGGTGGCAGCAGATGTAGAAAAACAGATAGACCGATTCTTTTTCGTAGCTTTACGAGGGCGGGCTTTTATTGCTAGTACCCATATCGATGATGGAAAGGCTAGTAACCTCATACCAATACTTCAAACACCAGCTCGAGCAGAGCCAGGCACATTAGCATTCGTATTTCAGCCTTCTCTTTGGGGTCGATCTATAGGGTCGGGGCGTGGTATTAATGTCGATGTTTTAGGTCCGAATTTAGAGCAAAACTATAAGATTGCTCAGACAATATTTTTTAGGTTATTAGGTAAATTTCCTCCTCGTGAAGGTAATAGAATAAGGCCTAAGCCTGGCCTTTCATTAGGAGAGCCTGAAATCCGTGTGACACCAAACCGATTAAAGTTGGCAGATAATGGTGTGACGTCATTTGAATTGGGCCAGACGTTAGATGTTTTCAATGATGGTGTTCGTGTTGCGGAAGTTACATATGAAGGAAAGCGTATAGATCTTACGCTAAAGGGGAAAAATCTAGAAAATGAGACGACCCAAGCAATCTATGGTCTGCCAATAGTGACTAGAGATGGCCGGATTTTGCCTATTGAAAGTTTGAGTGATATTGAGATCACAAATGGTCCTACCCAAATCCGTCGCATTAATAGATTCAGAACAGTGACGTTACAGGTCGGACCGCGTGACAATATTCCCCTAGAGGCTGCTATTGATAAAATTCGTGAAGAGGTTGTGGGCCCTCTTATAAAAAGAGGGCTACCGGATGGGGTAAGGATCCAAATTTCTGGAAGTGCCGATAAATTGCAAGAGACATGGAACGAAATAGTCTTCGACATATTGCTTGCTATTGTGATTGTTTATTTGGTAATGGCTATATTGTTTGAAAGTTTTGTTTATCCTTTGATCGTCATGTTATCGGTTCCAGTCGCAGCGGCAGGCGGCTTAATGGGCCTCGCAATTCTTAATATTTTTATTGATCAATCGTTAGACATGTTAACTATGATGGGTTTCATCATTTTAATTGGTATTGTGGTTAATAATGCCATATTGTTGGTGCATCAAACATTGTATCATATTCGCAGTGAAAATATGCCTGCTGGGGAAGCGATTCAGGAGGCGACACGCAATAGGGTTCGGCCAATATTTATGTCGACCTTGACATCAATTTTCGGCATGTTGCCGTTAGTATTGTTTCCAGGTTCTGGTTCTGAGTTGTATCGCGGTTTAGGATCGGTCGTTCTTGGAGGTTTATCTCTTTCCGCAGTTCTTACATTAGCTTTGGTGCCGCCAATAATGTCCTTTTCCCTCGGTTTGTTAGAACGACAAAAGGCTTAAAATTAATTCTATTGGACCCGTATTTAACAAAAAGAAGACTTTACCATTTGATTCGAGAGTTAGGCTTGCAAAAACCTTAATACGGTCGTATACCCCGTCAGAATTAACGAAGAGTTTTAGCCGATTTCTGGGAAAATATAACAATTTTGACAAAGGGGTTTAACTTGATTCGACGCAATCCCTTAGGCGTGTTAAGTAAGGTTTAAATCATATTGTTTTTTTACCTTTGGTATTGATTCTTTGTCCTCAATTTAAGCTCTCACAGTTTGAGTAGGATCGTTGATTTTATGTCGCTTGACCAGAACGAATTAGTTACGACATCTGACGCAAATTCATCACATCAAAAAATGGCTAACGCGGTTAGGTTTTTGTCTGCGGATGCCGTTCAGCGAGCAAATAGTGGTCATCCTGGTATGCCTATGGGGATGGCCGATGTTGCTACGGTATTATTTAGCAATTTTCTCAAATTTGATGTGAGTAATCCAAACTGGCCGGACCGTGATCGCTTCATTCTATCGGCTGGCCATGGTTCTATGCTTCTTTATTCCCTCCTCCATTTGACAGGTTATAGTGATATGCCAATTGAGGAATTAAAGAATTTTCGACAACTAAATTCTAAAACAGCTGGCCATCCAGAGTATGGACATGCTGAAGGTATCGAATGTACCACAGGGCCATTAGGGCAAGGTTTAACAATGGCCGTCGGTATGGCTTTAGCTGAGCGAGTAATGAATGCCAGATTTGGTGATGAACTCGTGGATCATAGAACTTATGTTATTGCCGGAGATGGCTGTTTAATGGAAGGTATTAGTCATGAAGCCATTTCAATGGCTGGGCATCTTAAACTGTCTAAATTAATAGTATTATTTGATGATAATGGTATTTCGATCGATGGTGGCACGGATATGGTACTATCTGATGACCAACTAATTCGATTTCAAGCTTCTGGCTGGGATGTTGCGACTGTCGATGGACATGACCCGAAATCTGTAGCCGCTGCTATTTCGGCTGCTCAAAAAGCGGATATGCCCTCACTTATAGCATGTAAGACCATAATTGGGAAAGGATCTCCAAATAAGGAGGGTAGTTCTGCCACCCATGGTGCTCCGCTAGGCGACGATGAATTGTCAACGGCGCGTGAAAAAATGGATTGGCCTTATTCGCCATTTGAAATTCCAGATGACGTTGCCAAAAGTTGGCGTTCTGTTGGCAAAAAGAATAGCAGCGAACGTCAAGATTGGGAATTGAGATTAGACGCAAGTGGCCGACGCAGTGAGTTCGAAAGATCTATTTTAGGCACGTTGCCTGAAAATCTACCGGATTTGGTGAGAGCCCATAAACATAATATGACTGACCAAGCTCCAAAAACAGCTACTCGTCAAGCATCAGGCGCAATTTTGGAAGTTTTAAGTGCCGCAATTCCTGAATTAATTGGAGGCTCAGCAGATTTAACAGGCTCCGTAAACACCAAGGTCAAAGAAGCCAAAATTATTTCCGCATACGATTATGTAGGAAATTATATTCACTACGGTGTTCGTGAATTTGCTATGGCTGCAGTGATGAATGGCCTTGCATTGCATGGTGGTATTATTCCGTATGGCGGTACTTTTCTGGTTTTTGCCGACTATTTACGAGGCGCATTACGTTTGTCCGCTCTGATGGGCCGGCGTGTTGTTTATGTTTTAACACACGATTCGATTGGACTTGGTGAAGATGGACCAACACATCAGCCAGTTGAGACGTTAGCTTCATTGCGTGCTATCCCAAATTTAAATGTATTCCGGCCGGCTGATGCAATTGAAACAGCAGAGTGTTGGCAAATAGCGTTAGAAAGTTATAGCAAACCCTCCGTTATTGTATTAACCCGCCAGGGTTTAAAGACTGTTCGGACAAATCATACTGACGAAAATCTCTCGGCGAAAGGGGGTTATATACTTGAAGAAAGTGCAGGTGAGCGCCAGGTTACAATTTTAGCGACCGGTTCCGAGATTGAAATAGCGAAGGAGGCACAAGAAACTCTTCAAACTGAAGGTGTCTCGACAGCTGTTGTATCGATGCCGTCATGGAATCTTTTTGAAGAACAAGATGATTCATACAAGCAACATGTACTTGGTTCTGGCGTACGTGTTGCAATTGAAGCTGCGGTTCAAATGGGCTGGGAAAAGTATATTGGTTCAGATGGCTGTTTTATCGGTATGTCGAGTTTTGGCGCTTCAGCGCCAGCAGAAGAACTTTATCAACATTTTGGTATAACGGCTCAATCTGTAGTGAAAGCAGTGAAAAATAAACTTTAAGGAAGTCTGTTTTGTGGTAAAAAAATGTGAGGACGATAAATGAATTTTGATAAACTTGCGCCGATAGCACAAGCTATGGTGGCTGACAACAAAGGATTGTTAGCTGCAGATGAGAGTACGGGAACAATAACCAAACGGTTTGATTCAATTAGCGTTAGGTCAACCAAAGATAGCCGTCGTGATTACCGAGAGCTCTTGTTCCGCACTAATGGTTTAGGAAAATACATAAGCGGGGTTATCCTGTACGATGAAACTATTCGACAATGTGCGGCTGATGGAACAGGGCTAATTGAGTTAATGGAAAAACAAGAGATTATACCGGGTATTAAAGTAGATACGGGTGCTAAACCACTAGCAGGTTCTGAAGACGAAACGGTTACCGAAGGGCTTGATGGTCTTCGTGAACGAGTTGATGAATATGTCGATTTAGGTGCAAAATTTGCTAAATGGCGCGCCGTTATAAAAATTGGTGATGATGTGCCAACTGGATATGCTATCCATGTAAATGCTCATGCCTTAGCTCGTTATGCTAAAATTTGTCAGGAGGGAGGCTTAGTTCCGATCGTTGAACCAGAAGTACTTATGGACGGCACCCATGATATAAATATTTGCCAACAGATAACAGAAGAGACTTTAAATTCTGTGTTTAGTGAGCTATATGCTCAGGAAGTTGCTCTTGAGGGGATGATTTTAAAACCTAATATGGTGATTTCTGGATTGAATGCAAAAAAACGAGCTAATTTTGGTGAGGTGGCCGAAGAGACAGTTGCTACACTACTACGCTGTGTACCAGCGGCCGTTCCAGGAATTATGTTTCTTTCTGGTGGTCAAAGCGAAATCGATGCGACCAAACATTTAAATGTTATGAACGTTAATAATAAGAACTTACCTTGGAAATTAAGTTATTCATATGGCCGTGCCCTGCAGGCAAGTGCGTTAGATGCTTGGCGAGGGAAAGCGGAAAATATTACTCTCGCACAGGATGCTCTCAAGCTTCGTGCCTCGTTAAATAGTGCCGCCTGTGCAGGAAAATACGAGAACGAGGCAGCTTAGTAATTTCGGAATTTGAAATGCAAAAAATTAAAATCGCACCATCAATACTTTCCGCAGATTTTGCGAAATTGGGAGAAGAGATTCGGGCGGTCGATGAGGCAGGTGCAGATTATATTCATATTGATGTAATGGATGGTCACTTTGTTCCTAACTTAACATTTGGCCCGCCAGTAATTGAGGCAATTCGTCCCTATACAAAAAAACCTTTCGATGTACATTTAATGATTAACCCAGCAATACAGTATCTTGGGGATTTTTCTGAGGCTGGAGCCGATATAATTACTGTTCATGTTGAAGCGGATATTCATTTACATCGAAGTATACAAGTTATTCATGACCTTGGTAAAAAAGCAGGGGTGTCACTAAATCCTTCTACTGATGAAAATGTTTTACTGAATATTATAAATGATATTGATCTTGTTCTGGTAATGTCGGTTAACCCAGGTTTTGGAGGACAATCATTTATCCCATCTCAACTTGATAAAATTAGGCGTGTTCGTGAAATGATTGGGAATCGTCCCGTAGAGTTAATGGTTGATGGGGGTATTAAGCCAAGTAATATTGCAGATATCGTAAAAGCAGGAGCCAATTCAATCGTAGCTGGAAGCGCGATTTTTAATCACACTGATTACGCAGAATCAATCAATTTACTTCGTAACGCCATAAATTAGGAATCTTCGTTAGTAAAATAATTTAAAAGAAATCTGTTGGTCAGCCCAAATCAATATGAGGGTTAAGGTCCAACGTAGTCAAATATACATCAGGTTTTGTAGTATGTCCCGAGAATTCAATATCAAAAATAATTCAAAATTTATAGAGACAAGAATAACCATGAAAAAGGTTTTTAGTGATTTTTCAGTCCGTTTTTTATTGGAAAAGAAGTGGTTTTTTGTTGCCATGTTTGTAGGGGTCGTTTTACTCAGCTCTCCTGTTCCCAGTGGACTTAGCAGAGAGGCTATGATTGTGCTAGTTATGTCTATTGTAGCTACAATCCTTTTTATTACTGAACCTATTCCGCTTCCAGCAGTTGCTTTATTAATAATATTAGGCCAAGTCTTTCTTTTGGGAAGTTCTTCTTCGGAAGTAGCTAAAACTTTATGGAATGATTCTGTTCTTTTTATTCTTGGCTCTTTGATGCTGGCAGTTGCGGTTGTAAAACAGAAGCTAGATAAACGAATAGCATGGCTCATAGTACGTTTGACTGGGACTAAAACATCAAGAGTTTGTTTTGGAATTTCGTTAATGTCTGGTCTATTGGCATCATTTATCGGAGAACATACTGTTGCGGCAATGATGCTACCAGTTGGTATTACACTTGTTTCGTTAACTTCGGATGACCCTAAAAAAGTTCGTAATTTAGCCGCTGTTCTTCTATTTTCGATTGCTTACGGTTGTTCGATCGCAGGAATAGGAACGCCATCAGGAGGTGCCCGTAATGCAATCATGATTGGTTACTGGCGAGAATTCTTTTTTGATCCGGGTAATCCAGAGACACAAAAGTTCTTAATTGATTATGTACGGTGGATGGTTTTTGCATATCCAATGTTTTTACTTCAGCTACCTTTTGTTACTTTGGTTTTATTTTTCACTTTTAAGCCAGAATACCGCGATTTATCTCGCGCTGTGGTTAAATTGCGAAGTCAGGTGGAAAGCGAGGGACCTATGAAGGCCTCAGATTGGATCTCTATCTTTTTATTCTTTTTAGTTCTTATGGGTTGGGTTTTCATTTCCGATAATGTCGGGATGGGAACGATTGCGATTCTTGGGGCTACTGCTTTTTTAATCTCAGGATTGGTGCGTTGGGAAGATATTAATTCAGGTGTTAATTGGGGCGTTGTTTTGTTGTATGGAGCAGCAATTTCGCTTGGAATTGAAATGAAAGAAACGGGTGCGGCGATTTGGGTGGCAAAAAGTTTTCTTAGCCTTTTAGAGCCATTTGGTGCAAATGAAGATTTTGGACTGTGGGTCTCGGTTTCAGCTTTAACCACAGCCGTTACAAATATGATGTCTAATGGCGCAGCAGTTGCTGTGCTAGGCCCCGTTGTATTAAAGATGGCTGTCGTAGCTCAGGAAAGTCCAATTATAATCGGATTCATTACCGCTATTTCGTCTGCCTTTGCCTATTTAACTGTAATTGGAACCCCAGCGTGTACAATAGTTTACGCTTCAGGTTATCTAAAAACCACAGATTTTTTAGTGGTAGGATGGAAAATGGTAATCGTTTCGATCAGTATAATGTTAGGTGCAGCATTTTTTTATTGGCCTTATCTAATAAATTGACCAAAAATAAAAAATTACTAGACAAATGGCTTCTTTAAAATAACAATTCAATATTGAGAGTGTTGAAGGAGAAAGTCGTGGGCAGGGTGGATGTTGACCAAAAAGATCTCTTTGAAAGACGTAAAGAGCGCTTTCGGGTTTTAGTTTGCATCGATGGCAGTGAGGAATCCTATAACGGCTTGTCTTATGCGGCACAAGCCGCTAGCAGCAATAATTCAGATATTGTTTTGCTTTATGTTAGACCTATTGATCAGGGCCTTCGTTCTGGTGGATTGCAAGTTCGAGTTGCACGGGAGAATATGCTGAATTGGGGGTTGGAGCTACCAGGAATTAAGCTTCTTAAAAAAGGCCTTGAGCAATTGATATCAGATGATGAGTTGTCCGAAAACTGGCAGGAAAAAATTACCCATACCGATATTGAAGGTGATCCTCTTGGTGACAATAAAATTGAATACACAAATCAAGTTGGACAAACAATTGTTCTGAAGCTTAAAACCGCAGCAACGATCGCGTCGGGAATATTAGATCAATATGATTTGGGTCCTTATGACCTCATTATTTTAGGTGACTCAGGCTCCTGGGGTGGCTGGGCAAAATCACTGTGGGATCCCGCTGTTGCGGAAAAGGTTGCAATGCATGCGCCTTGTTCAGTTCTTGTTTCAAGGGGATTCGAGAAAGGTCTTTCACATCTCCTTTGTACTGATGGATCCAAAGGTGCGATGAAGATGATACAACGTTCAGCTGATGTTTCTAAGAGGTTTGAGTCAAAATTTTCAGTAATGGCTGTTGCACGTGATATCGAAAGTGAAGGCGAAGCTCAAAAGAATGTCGAGTCTGCCGTTAATGAACTCAAATCACATGGTGTTGATGTAGAGAATGCTTTTACGCGGATAGGAAACCCGCATGAAGAAATTATAGATGCTGGTAAAGATTATTCTTTTGTAGTTGTTGGAAGCGCGGGAAGAACTGGTTTGAAACGTTTTTTCTTAGGGAGTGTATCTTTTAAAGTTATGGAACATTCAAAAACTTCAGTAATTATTACTCGCTAAGAAAATAACCATTGGTAATTACGACTTGCGTTGAAATCTAAGCTCTGCCGATTTTCTGATTATACGGTTAGTTTCCGACCAAAGGTTTAATTCGTCAAGGTCTTCTAGGTTGTGCCACGCAATGTTTGACGCATCCGAACCCGCACGTGCGGTTCCGCGAACCCATTCCCCTGAAAAATCAATTAAAGTGGCATGGAATCTGACTCGATTTTCGGAGTCCTTTTGTATTGAGTCGACAACACCTAAGAAATCAGTAATCTGTATTGATAGACCCGTTTCTTCTCTAGTTTCTCGAATTGCCGCCTCCTTAACTGTTTCTCCAAGTTCTTGGCGTCCCCCTGGGATACTCCATTGACCTAGGCGAGGGGGGCTATTTCTTTTTATTAATAAAAACTTTCCGGCTTTCCATACAACTACTCCGACACCAACAAAAGGATAGTCAAGATAAGTTCTTTTTTTTTCACCATTTTTTTTCATTACTGTTCCTTTCTTATAATTCTAGGTAGAATTTCTACGATACAGTAGGTCTTTACTTTGCAATGGTGAGGCAGAATGTTATTATATTAAAGGATATTACACATATAAAGAATGATGTTGTGATTAATACTAGATAAGAATTGATATAATAACTGTAAATTGAACAAATTATAATTTTGTTCACCTGGTAAGTTTGACGGTGCCATGAATGAATACGAGTAATCCTAACTAAATATAGCGAGAATTCAATTGAATGAACTAAACCCTGATGGGAATCCTCTGCCGCCGTCTGCTCATACTCAAATAAGTGGGGGGAAAAGCAGAGGATTTTGGGGGCGAATACGAGGTTATTTCCTCGCGGGTATCCTTGTGACGGCGCCTTTGGGTATTACAGGATATCTCGCTTGGGTCATCGTGGGCTTCATTGACCATTCTGTTACACCTTTAATACCGGAAAAATATAACCCAGAGACTTACCTACCTTTTAGTTTACCTGGACTAGGAGTTCTAATTTCAATATTAGCATTAACGCTGATAGGGGCATTGACAGCTGGTTTATTAGGCCGATGGTTAGTTCATACGGGTGAGCGTATTTTGAATCGAATGCCAGTAATACGAAGTTTTTATTCGGCAACAAAACAAATATTCCAAACTGTATTGGCCCAGAAATCGAAAGCTTTTCGTGAAGCAGTTCTGGTGGAATATCCACGTCGAGGAATTTGGGCTATTGCATTTATTACGGGAACAACTCAAGGAGAAGTGCAAAATTTGACTAAAGAAGAGACAGTAAACATATTTTTGCCGACAACGCCAAATCCGACTTCTGGTTTTCTTTTGTTTGTACCTCGGGAAGATGTAATACCGTTAGATATGAGTGTTGAAGAGGCAATCAAGATGGTTATATCGGGAGGTATAGTTACTCCGCCAGATAATCGACCGATGGAAAAGCAAAAAATTTCTCAAGTTTCGTCTAAAACGTACGAAGATATAGATATATTGCGTGAACATGAAAGTACACCAATTTTGGTTTCAAAAAAAATCAAGGACCATAAATTAACCTGATCTGAGAAATTTTACAGCGGCGTTGCGTTCAAATAAATGAAGCAGGACTCTAAGGTTTTTGCCGCGTTCGGTTTTGAGCTCAGGATCTTTCTCTAGAATCAATTTAGCATCGTTACGTGCAGTTAATACAAGTTCTGAATGGGCATTGAGATCAACGATTTTGAATTCAGGAAGTCCGCTTTGTCGTGTCCCAAGTATTTCTCCTGCTCCTCGTAGACTTAGATCTTCGTCGGCAATAACAAAACCGTCTTCGGTATTTCGCATGATATTCAACCGTTTGCGTGCCACTTTGGTTAGGTTATCTGAAAACAATAGGATGCATATTGATTTGTTTGAGCCACGCCCGATACGCCCTCTTAATTGATGAAGCTGCGCTAGACCAAAGCGCTCCGCATGTTCGATTATCATGATACTTGCTTCAGGAACATCGACTCCAACTTCGATAACTGTAGTAGCTATTAAAATATCAACGTTACCGTTTATAAAAGATTCCATTGAAGAATCTTTTTCCGCGCTATTCATTTTTCCATGCACCAACCCAACTCGTTCACCAAAGATAGACTTTAGTTGTGAAAAACGATCTTCTGCCGCAGCTAAATCGATCTTTTCTGATTCTTCGATTAACGGGCAAACCCAATAAACCTTTTTTTTCTCGCTAAGAGCTCTACCCAGACCTTCTATTACATCAGTAATTCGGTTATTTGCAATTGTGCGTGTATCAATGGGTAAGCGTCCCGGTGGCTTTTCGGTTAAACGTGAGATCTCCATATCTCCATATGCTGTTAATTCTAAGGTGCGTGGTATAGGGGTTGCCGTCATTACCAAAATATCGACGTCTTGGCCTTTGGAGGTAAGTGCCAAACGTTGCTCGACTCCAAAACGGTGTTGTTCGTCAATTACGGTGAAAGCTAGGTTTTTGAAATTTATACCCTCTTGAAATATAGCATGTGTTCCAATAGCGATGTCGATGCTACCGTTATCGTAACCCTCTATTATTGACTCACGTTTTTTTCCTTTTTCTCGGGCAGTTAAAAGGGCGACATTAACTCCAACAGCATTAGTAAGGGGCTCAATCGTAGTCAGATGCTGGCGAGCTAGTATTTCCGTTGGAGCTAGAAGCGCCGCTTGAGCTCCACTTTCTATAGCATGGATCATACTAAGAAGTGCGACAATTGTTTTGCCGCTACCAACATCACCTTGTAAAAGGCGATGCATTCGGCCGTCTCCGCTCATATCCTTGGTAATATCTCGCACCGCATTAACCTGAGAGTTTGTGAGATCAAAGGGCAGGGCTGATATGATCTTCTTTTTTATGTTATCGTTGCCAGTAATTGGCCTACCACCTTTTTTTCTTGTATGAATTCGAATTAATGCTAGTGCTAATTGGTTGGCAAGTAATTCGTCGTAAGCCAGACGTTGATAATTGATACTGCCGGGAGAAAAATCTGTTTCATCATTAGGTGTGTGTACGTTAGATATGGCAGTGGCCCAATTTGGCCATTTTTGTTTGATGAGATAGGCTTTATCTAACCATTCTGGTAGGCTCTCTGCTGAATTGAGGCTATTTTTTATCGCTTTATTGAGAACCTTTTGCGATAGACCCTGTGTCAACGGGTATAAAGGTTCAATAATTTCAACATCAGCCCGGTTTTCTATCTTAACAACATGATCCGGGTGTGCCATTTGTATATTGTCACCATAGCGTTCAACAACCCCACTGATTATTCTCTTTTCACCTTTTGGTAAAAGTGTTTGTAAATAACTTTCTTTAGCGTGAAAAAATATCAGCGTAATCGTACCGGTTTCATCTGAGCATAGGATTTTGTACGGCACCCTTTTTGTTTTGGCAGGAAAATGTTGATCGATATGTACGGTCAGAGTTGCGACTAATCCCTCTGCAGCGTTAATTATTTTTGGTGTATTGCGTCTGTCTATAAGCCCGTTGGGGAAATGCCAAAGGAGGTCAACTACGTTCGGGCCTTTGAGTTTTTCAATAAGCTTTGCTATACGTGGCCCGACACCATCTAATGTTGTGACTGGTGAAAACAATGGAAACAGTATTTCCGGTCGCATTTTATTCGTATTTCTTATAAATCATTACTGACATTCCAGATATAAAAGGTTAAACCGTTCGGATTAAAATAAAGCATAAGATAATCCATTGGAACAGGTATGAAAACTCTCCGTAAACGAATTTTATATAAAGCAACTCACCGAGGAATGAAGGAAATTGATAGAATACTCGGAGGATTTGCAGAAGAGAAACTAGAGGATTTAAGCGACCAGTTGTCACGCGACTTTGACAAACTGCTCGACGTATCTGATGCTGACTTATTAAATTGGATTTTGGGTAGGGATGATGTCCCTAAACCATTCAATAATGAGATTTTTCAGCTAATAATCAAATATAAGGAAAGTTTATAAGTAGTTGTTCGATATAAAAAATATATATGAAATTAATGGAGACGTTGTTGTTGCTGGTGTCCCAGAAGGTTACGATGGCGTTATATTGGATCAATTTATCCAGAATGGAAAATCAGTATTGTTCGTGGCTCGGGATGACCGTCGAATGGCCGCTGTCAAAGCTAGTTTAGAGCTTTTTACGGGAGAAACTGAAATATTAGAATTTCCTGCATGGGATTGTTTGCCATATGATCGTGTTTCTCCAAAAAGTGATATTATTTCAGCAAGGCTTGATGCGTTAACTAATTTAGCAGATAAAAGTGATTCTAGGCCTCTAATCGTTTTGAGTAGTATTGCTGCTTTGCTCCAAAGAGTTCCGCCACGTAAAACATTGAAGGGCTCCTCATTGTTATTTGGCGAGGGTGGCGAGATTTTACGCGGCACGCTATTAACTTATCTTCATAATAATGGTTATGGGCGCAGTGAAATTGTAATGGAACCCGGGGAATATGCAATTCGTGGCGGCATCATTGATCTTTATCCAGCCGGCTTTACAGAGCCATTTAGATTAGATTTTTTTGGTGATGAGCTTGATTCTATCCGTACTTTTGAACCATTCAGCCAGCGTACTAATGGGCAATGTGAAAGTTTTAATCTTAAACCATCCAGTGAGGTTTTTTTATCCGATAGTGCTATTCGTCAATTTCGAAAGGGGTATCGGGCATTGTTTGGCGTGGCCAACAGTGAGGATCCACTATATCAAGGAATTTCTGGGGGACGCAAACAAGCCGGAATGGAACACTGGTTGCCTCTTTTTTATGAAAAGATGGAAACTCTTTTACAATATACGCAAAATTTTTCAGTTATATTTGATTATCAGGCCACAGACGCTGCGATATCCAGGTGGGAGCTTATTAATGATTGTTATCAAGCTCGGTCTGATATGAAAAACCGTGCTCTTGTTGTGGCAGAAATGGCTTATAATCCATTACCTATAGACAATCTTTATATTCGCATGGAAGAATTAGATACAGTTCTTTCTGAATTTAAAAAAATCACGTTTCAACCTTTTGCTTCGCCCAAGGCTCAGTCAAAAACCCTCGATGCTGGTGGTCGAAAAGGTTTTAATTTTGCTGAATCGCGAACAATACCGGATTTGAATGTTTATGATAGTCTTAAGTGTCACATTATAGACTCGAATAAAGAGGGTCGCGCGGTTATAATCGGCGCCTTCTCTGAAGGCTCAGCAGAACGTCTTAAAGGCATTTTAAAAGAACATAATATCTCAGTATCTAATGGATTGGAATCGCCTGTACGCTTGGTTGTTTCAAAGTTAGAGTCTGGATTTACTGCTTCGAAACTAGAGTTGATTAGTGAGCAGGATATATTAGGCGATCGACTGAGTTCCCCTAAACGTCGAAAAATTCGACCAGAAAATTTTATTACGGAAACCTCTGTTCTTAATGCTGGAGATTTGGTTGTTCACATAGACCATGGGATTGGCCGATTTGAGGAACTAGTTACACTTGATTTAACAGATACCGGTACTCCGCATGATTGTCTGCTTTTAACCTATTATGGGGGAGACAAGTTATTCTTACCAGTAGAGAATATTGAAATAATTAGTCGCTATGGTGAAAGTAAAGGAAAAGCAAAATTAGATAAATTAGGCGGTGTAGCCTGGCAAGCACGAAAATCTGAACTCAAAAAACGAATTCGCAAAATGGCCGATCAACTGATATCAGTTGCTGCTGCACGTGAATTAAAGTCAGGTGAAAGAATGGAAGTTCAGGCAAATACTTTTGAAGAATTTTGTTCTGGTTTTCCTTTTACTGAGACCGAAGATCAAGAGCAAGCTATTAATGATGTAGTCGAAGATCTTGCCAGCGGCCGCCCCATGGACCGACTTATATGTGGTGATGTTGGTTTTGGTAAAACAGAGGTCGCATTACGTGCAGCATTTATTGCTGTTATGGAGGGAAGGCAAGTGGCAATTGTGGTGCCAACGACACTATTGTCTCGCCAACATATAAAGGTATTTGAATTACGGTTCGCGAATTTTCCTGTTCAAGTACGCCAGCTTTCGAGGTTGGTAACTAAGAAGGAAGCAGAAAAAACTAAATCAGGCCTTGAAAATGGCCAAATAGATATAGTTATAGGGACGCACGCTTTGCTTGGGCCAAAAATTAAATTTGATCGTTTGGGATTGCTGATTATTGATGAAGAACAGCATTTTGGCGTTTTTCACAAAGAGCAGTTGAAATTGTTAAAAAGTAATATCCATGTGCTTACGTTAACTGCAACTCCTATTCCACGGACTTTACAAATGGCCTTAACTGGTGTTCGGCACCTGAGTTTGATAACGACGCCACCAATAGACCGCTTGGCCGTCAGAACATTTGTTTTACCATATGATCCTGTTGTTATTCGAGAGGCTATCAAACGCGAGCGATACCGAGGAGGCCAAATATTTTATGTGTGTCCGAGGGTCTCAGATCTTGGTTATGTTGAGAATGAATTAAACGAATTAGTACCCGATTTAAGAATCGCACGGGCCCATGGCCAAATGCAGCCAGACAAACTTGACGATGTGATGACTGCCTTTTATGAATGCAAGTATGACTTACTGCTCGCAACGAATATTGTTGAATCTGGACTTGATTTTCCGAACGTAAATACAATTATTTTGCATCATTCAGATAAGTTTGGTTTATCGCAGCTTTATCAATTGCGTGGGCGGATTGGACGCGCAAAAGTCAGGGGTTACGCCTATTTTACAATTTCACCGAAACGTTCTATGGGAAACTCAGCAATGAAGCGACTAGAAGTAATGCAGTCATTGGATTCTCTTGGAGCGGGTTTTACTTTAGCAAGTCATGATCTCGATATCCGTGGTGCTGGAAACCTTTTAGGTGATGAACAATCAGGTCATATCAAGGAGGTTGGCGTTGAGCTTTACCAGCAAATGCTTGAAGATGCGGTTGCAGAGGCTAAATCTGCTGGTGATATCGAGGATCAAGTCGAAGATAATTGGGTTCCGCATATTGATATAGGTATTCCGGTTCTGATCCCTAGCAATTATGTTTCAGAATTGGGTGTGCGGCTCTCGTTATATCGACGAATTGCTGAACTTACGGACCAAGGTGGAACTGAATCCTTTGCGGCTGAAATGGTCGATCGCTTCGGATCCATTCCGGAAGAAGTTGAAAATTTATTAGAAATTGTCGCAATAAAAAGGCTCTGTCTTGCATCAGGTGTTGAGAAGATTGATGCAGGATCAAAAGGAGCTGTCATCTCGTTTCGTAACAACCAATTTGATAATCCAGCCGGTTTGGTGGAATTTATTAACTCACAGTCTGGGACAATTAAAATCAGATCTGATCATAAACTCTTTTTCATGCGGAATTGGGAAGATACAGCTAGTCGTCTCAGCGGTGTAAGGTATTTAATAAAAGAACTATGTAAGATTGCGGTATAATTACCTTTTATCGTAGATCTCTTCAGTTAATGAAGTCTTTTGAGTATTTTGGAGATTTCGTCCGTCCCTAAATACCCTTGATTTCCCTTTCCGTATATTAATTGTCCTTGTTGATCAAAAATGAAATTTATGGGGACAGCTGTTAGTGGAGAAAAATACTTTTCAATTTCCTGGTTAGAATGAATTACACGTATCATCGGATGAATGGATTTTACCAAATTATTCAGTCGTTTTTTCGAAGGTTTTCCATAACGCTCTTCCGACCAATTAATGGCTATAATATTAATTTTATTTATCCCATCTTTGTTTAAAAAATGACGGAGTTGCACGAACTCCGCACGGCAGGAACCTCACCAACTAGCAAAAAAAGTTATGAGAACAGGTTTGCCATCAAATGTATTGGGGCTAATTTTTTTTCCTAATATTGGTACAGCCTTTATTAGTTCTTCTTTAATTCCGTCCGATAGTTCAAGAATTTTGCTCATCACCGGGTTGGAAAAACCTAGCACAAAGGCAATAATTAATAGTGGCACCCCGAACATTTGTTTGTTCATGAAGTTAAAAATCATGCTATAAAAAATTCCTTATTTTTAATTTTAATTGGTAATAACTTTTAGTCTATATTGAATTATTGTTGACTGGAATGTAAAGCCACCTGTTTATTTGGTTTTCCATATATAATTATCATCAAGTTCTGTTATATTTTTACATCCTATTTGAGCGAGAACCTGATCAACTTCAGTCGTCATAAGATCGAGAACATGCCCTGCTCCTTCTTTGCCGAGCGCACCAACACCAAACATAAATGAACGACCTGAGAAAGTAAAAGATCCTCCAGAGGCAAATGTTTTGACAATGTCACTACCACAGCGAATGCCACTATCTAACATTACTGTTAAATCTGATCCAACTGTTTTAACTATCTCAGGTAGCACCTCTATGGAAGATGGGGCGCTATCCAGTTGACGTCCGCCATGATTGGAAACGATTATGCCGTCTGCGCCAATCGTTCGAGCGGCTTTTGCCGAATTGGGGGATAATATTCCCTTAATTATGAAAGTACCATGCCAAGAATCACGAATCTTTTTTATTAATTCTTCACTTAATCTGGCAGATGTTTGAAGAACTTGACTAGCATTTAATGATTTGCCTTGAGTCGCTTGTTCCATATATGGCGTCATACTCTCAAATCGAGGCTTTCCATTAATTAATGTGCCAATAGCCCAGTGAGGTTTCCCAACTATATCTAGCAATGTTGCAGGTCTCATTTTAAAGGGCAGTGTGAAATTATTTCGAAGATCACGTCGTCGTATAGAGGGTTCAGGTATGTCGACCGTTAAGACTAAAACCTTGATGCCCGAGTCTTTCGCACGTTTTATCAAGTCAAAACAAATATAATCTTTACCAGGGACGTAAAGTTGAAACCAAGCGTGTTCAGGCGCTATAGTAGCAATTTGTTCGATTGATGATGTTCCTACCGCACTTAGTATGTATGGTATATTTTTTTCCTTTGCTAAAGTTGCTAGCATTTTGTCTGCATTGGGCCATATTAAATTTGAGAGACCAACCGGCGATATTCCAATTGGAGCGTCATAAGTATGCCCAAAAAGATTGACCTTTTGGCTCCTTTTAGTTACGTCTCGTAAGTATTCCGGTTGAAGTGTAATATTACTAAAACCGAAACGATTACGCTCGATATTTGCCTCATTACCCGCCCCTCCGTCCAGATAGTCGAAGGCCAGTTTAGGTATTCGTTTCCTTGCCCGTAATCGCAGTTCATCAATTGTTAGAAAATTTTTAGCAGCCATTGATAAAATAATTCGGAAAATTGCCAGTATCCGATAAGATCACTTTCCTGTTAGGAGTTAACTGTGTGGCCACTGATAGTAATTTAAAGAGATTTACCGATATGCTATCAGCACATATGACTGAATTGCGCTCGGCGCCAATTAATTGCCCGATTTTATTGCCTACTCTAGATGGTAGAGAAATCCAATCAACGTCATTCAATGAATTTATTAAATTTTGCCCCCTTTGATTGTTAATCACTTCCGTAATGCGTGTTGGAATTGATTTTGGCAAAGCTCCTAAAGAGTTGCCATCTAAATAAATAATCCCGTCTGGTAAAGTGAATTTTTTCTTAGGCGATCGCAATGGATCGTCTTTATCAAAAGATTTTATATAATCTGTATTCAATGATAAAAGGCCCTATTATATAATTAATCTAAAAAAGAATAACTTTATTAAAAATATATTTTATTTAGATACTGCATACAAATACTTTTGGGATAGGTTTTGATTATGAAAAGTTTTAAAAACAAACCGCAGAAAATAACCAGTTAAATGACTTATCGTACAAAATGTAATAAATGGAAAAGTTATTATTTTGCAAGTGAAGTTTTTTCTTATATTACTCGTGTCTACAGCGGAAAAGGTGCGCTCCAAATTCGCTGTATAGTTGACAATTTATCCGCAAGAAATTCAATCTTTTATTGAATATGAATCTGCTAGAAAAATTTGGAGGCATTAGCCGCGCTTTTAAGAGCCAAAATTATCGTT
>CAZXGI010000043.1:0-20576 GCA_964639965.1 uncultured Rhodospirillaceae bacterium | reverse complement strand
CATTTGCATTGTCTGTAACAATAGAAAGTTGTCCAGCACTTGTATTAAATGCGGACTTCCGACCACTCAATTATTTTCCACTTTCACTATGGTCTTGGCAAGATACTGTTAAAGCAGTTTTTCTTGATCGTGTTAATGTTGTCTCAGAGTATGAAAATTCTATCCATTCTCCGTCTTGGGAAATGAAACTCCCGAGTGTGATTTCTCTTAAAAATTATGTGAATATATCTACACGTCCAGCATTTACACGATTTAATGTATTTCTAAGAGATAAATTTTCGTGCCAATATTGTGGCCATCATTTTCCTACACAGGAATTGACCTTTGACCATGTTGTGCCAAAATCATTAGGCGGCCGCACTGAATGGATGAATGTTGTCGCAGCGTGCAGCCAATGTAATCTCCGAAAAGCTAATAAATCCATCATCGAAGCTGGTATGAAAATACTCAAAAAACCCACACAACCAAGCAATAAATACTTGCAAATTGTTGGACGAGCATTCCCTCCAAATTATCTTCATAAAAGTTGGGGTGATTTCCTGTATTGGGATAGTGAGTTAGAAAACTCCTAATTATATAAGAGACATACACCTTTTGTTGACACCTCAATGAAAATCTCTATGATGCCGCCGTTTAAAACTAAAATTTCCGGAAACGCGTACACCAAAATAAATAGGTTTACCGTCCCGTTAAACTGACGGGACCTACTGGGACAAAAATAATTAGATGGTGGTATAATGCTGTCATCTATCAAGAAAGAGAAAAAAATGTCAAAACGCATCCAGGCGAAACATAAGATTGACCGCCGTCTACGTTGTAATTTATGGGGCAGGCCAAAATCACCATATAATTCACGCGAATATGGCCCAGGTCTTCACGGGCAACGCCGAAAAAAACCGACAGACTATGGCCTCCAATTGCAAGCCAAACAAAAACTAAAAGGCTATTATGGTAATATCACCGAAAGACAATTTCGCCGGTATTATAAAGAGGCTGTTCGAAGAAAAGGCGATACCTCCGAAAACCTTATTGGTATTCTAGAACGTCGTCTCGATGCCGTTATTTACCGTATGAAATTTGTTCCAACGGTATTTGCAGCACGTCAATTTATTAATCACGGCCATATAAGGGTTAATGGCGTTCGTGTTAATATCTCATCTTATATGGTTCACGATGGAGATCATATTGAAATAAAAGAAAAGTCGCGTGATTTGCCATTAGTTATAGAAGCAATAGCATCCCAAGAACGAGACGTTCCAGATTATATGGTTGTCGACTTTGCAAAATGTAAAGGGACATATACAAGGCAGCCAGTGCTAGGTGACGTGCCTTACCCGGTTCAAATGGAACCTAATCTTGTGATTGAATTCTATTCACGCTAAGCATTGAAAATATATAATATGTTTTCTCTAATGTTGGCAGCACAAATAGACATTAGATTTAGCGTTCTTGAGTAACCATAAAAACAACAGAATCTTATATACAAAAGTTACTTTTATACCTCTTGGAGAAAATAAGTGTCTTCTTATAAATTACTTTCCTACTATGACAATGACGATATTAAAGCTGGTATCAAAGTAGATAGCTCGGTCTTTAATCTCGCCTCAGAAATTGCTTTTCACGGTCCTGATTCTAACATAGACGGAAGCACACTTGATACTGCTATTAGACGTTGGAAAAATTTAGAACCACTTCTAATAAAAATTGCGAATTCGCCCGGGACCCTTGCATATCCCATAGAAAGCTTAAAGCTAGCTGCTCCATTATATAACCCAGGTACAATCTATTGTGCTGGCGCAAATTATTATGATCACGCTGAAGAAATGGGTAATAAAATTGACAAGGATTCTATCGAGCCTTTATTTTTCCTTAAATCTTGTGGATCAATCGTAGGACCTGATGTTAACGTTCAATTGATTGACGAATATTCTAAGAAATATGACTGGGAAATAGAACTAGCCGTCATCATTGGGCGAGAAGGACAAAATCGGACTGTGGAAAATGCCCTGGAAATAGTCGCAGGCTACACAATTTTTAACGATGTCTCAGCAAGAGATGTTGGTCGCCGAACAGATTGGAAATTTGGTATGGACTGGTTTCGCCATAAATCCTTTGGTACATCAGCACCGATGGGACCCTGGATCGTTCCAGCAACTGACATAGTTGATCCCCAGAATTTAAATCTAAAAACCACTATCGGTGATCAAATAATGCAAGAAGGTAATACCAGCACGATGGTTTTTTCAATTGCCGAACTAATTGTTTCTCTTACAAAACAAGTACCTCTTAAACCTGGCGATATTATAGCCACCGGCACGTGTGCTGGTGTAGGCTTCTTTCGAGGGGTGTTTCTCAAACCAGGTGATACAATGAAATTAGAAATAGAGGGAATTGGAGAGTTAAATAACCCAGTCGTCTGAATGTTTTTATTCTTAAGGTTTGAAAAATTAAATCTTAAAAAGCTTAGAAAGATAAATTTCTAATCCCATTCAAAGCCTATGGCTGCACCTTTGTATACTCAATTTTGTTATCGTCAAATAGTTTTCCTAGTTCACCTGTTTCAAACATTTCACGAACGATATCACAGCCCCCGATAAATTCTCCCTTAACATATAACTGCGGGATTGTAGGCCAGTCGCTGAACTCTTTTATACCATCACGAATTTCCATATCTGCTAGAACGTCGACACCTTTAAATTTGACACCCATCATGGTTAGGGCCTGGACCACAGCGGAAGAAAAGCCACATTGAGGAAACATGGGCGTTCCCTTCATAAATAAAGTTACCGGGCTATCATCAATTTCAGTCTGGATTCGGGTTAACACTTCGTTCTGATTCAAAATAATTCTCCTATTAATTACCTATCCATTATCCTATGTAGTTTCGGGAACACTAGTTTGCAACGCTAATGCGTGCAATTCATTACCCATTTTACCTTGAAGCGAATTATAAACCATTTGATGTTGTTTCACCTTAGGGAGGCCCTCAAATGATTTAGAAATAACAAAGGCGGCATAATGATCTCCATCGCCGCGTAAATCTTCAATAGTAATTTCAGCATCAGGCAAGCCGTCCTTTATTAACCTTTTAACCTCTTCAATATCCATTGCCATTGTATTTATTCCCTTTATGAGGGTGTTAAATATAGTTTTCTAGTCGCAATCTTAAGCGAAAAAAAATTAAAATCTATCAAAAAATAAATATATTAATTAACATTACCCATATAACTCGGCAGCCAGCCTTCATAAACTCCCTTGAGTTCTGAGATAGAAATTTTTTCACCAGCAAATGACAAATCGTCACCACCTGTAATCCCAATCTCTGCTACTTTTACATCTTTAGCAACACAACTAGATATAATCTGTTGGGCATTATTACTAGTAATCAAGTATCGAGCCTGATCTTCCCCAAAGGCCCAGCCAAGAAGGTTCATATCAGCGGCAAAGTCGTTTAATTTAGCTCCAATGCCTGAGGCCATGGCCATTTCTGCCAAGCCCACGAGAAGACCACCATCAGATAAATCGTGGCATGCAGTAAGCAGACCATTATCAATCAAACTACGAACGCAATCTCCATTATCCCGTTCAACAGCAAGATCAACGCGCGGTGGTGCACCATGCATAATTTTCTTAATTTCTCTGAGATAAATAGACTGACCTAGATGACCCAGCGTTTCGCCAATAAGGAGAATTTTTTCGTCTTCACTTTGAAAAGCTATCCCAACCGATTTTTGGTAATCATCTATTATGCCAATACCTCCAATTGCAGGTGTAGGTAGAATTGCCTGCCCAGCTGTCTCATTATACAGAGAAACATTTCCCGATACGACAGGATACTCTAATACATTACAGGCTTCTCTAATGCCCTGGATTGCCCCAACAAATTGTCCCATAATCTCAGGTTTTTCCGGATTTCCAAAGTTCATATTATCAGTAATTGCAAGTGGGCTAGCTCCAACAGCTGTAATATTTCTCCAGGTTTCTGCCACAGCTTGTTTGCCGCCTTCATATGGATCAGCAAAACAATATCGTGGCGTACAATCAGTGGTTATTGCGAGTCCCTTTAATGTATCCTGGACCCGCACAACCGCGGCATCACCACCAGGGCGCTGTACAGTATTTCCCATCACCATGTGATCATATTGCTCCCAAATCCACCGACGGGAACACATATTTGGTAATTTAAGAATTTGTTTCAAAGTATTAAGATAATTATCAGGCATGATATCTTCGCTCAAAGAAACCTCTTCCTGCGGCTCAGTTTTAACCCATGGCCGATCATATTCAGGTGAAGCTAAAGCTAGTGGATCAATCGGTAAATCGGCTTCAATCTTCCCTTTCATCTTGATCACCATTCTCCCAGTATCAGTCAACTGGCCGACGACAGCAAAATCAAGTTCCCACTTCTCCATAATGGCTTGAGCAACATGCTCTCTGCCAGGTTCAATAACCATTAACATGCGTTCCTGACTCTCTGATAATAGGAACTCATAAGCGGTCATTCCAAATTCACGAGCTGGAACTTTGTCAAGATCCATCTCTACACCAACACCACCTTTGGATGCCATTTCAAATGCTGAAGAAGTTAAACCTGCCGCACCCATGTCCTGTATGGCTACAATTACATCAGTCGCCATTAATTCAAGACAAGCCTCAACTAAAAGTTTTTCCGTAAATGGGTCTCCAACTTGAACCGTTGGGCGCTTTTCTTGGGAATTCTCTTTAAACTCCGTAGATGCCATCGTCGCCCCATGAATACCATCCCTGCCCGTTCTAGAGCCAACATAGACAACCGAATTTCCCACACCCGTGGCTGCCGAATAAAAAATTTTATTGGTTTCCGCAATACCTACAGTCATTGCATTTACTAAAATATTTCCGTTGTAACTCGAATCAAAGTTTGTTTCTCCGCCTACTGTTGGAACCCCAATACAGTTGCCGTATCCACCAATACCTGCAACAACACCAGAAACCAGATGCCGAGTCTTTGAATGATCGGGCGATCCAAAGCGAAGGGCATTCATATTAGCAATCGGACGGGCACCCATGGTAAAAATATCTCGCAGAATACCACCAACCCCCGTAGCGGCGCCTTGGTAGGGCTCTATATAACTGGGATGGTTATGGCTTTCCATTTTAAAAATAGCTGCTTGGCCATCTCCAATATCTACAACCCCAGCGTTCTCACCGGGTCCACAAATTACCCAAGGCGCTGAAGTTGGGAGCATTTTCAACCATTTCTTAGAAGATTTATATGAACAATGCTCTGACCACATAACTGAAAAAATTCCTAGTTCCGTTAGATTTGGCTCCCTACCCATAATATCTAAAACATTCTGATATTCCTCCACCGATAGCCCATGCTCAACAACAATATCTGGTGTTATTTTTGTCATGAAACCAACTCCTCAAGGCCAGCAAAAACGCCATCAAACATCAGTTTACCACCGGTTCCTCCCAGCATCTTTTCAATAGCATTCTCTGGATGAGGCATCATACCCAAAATGGTACCTCGATTATTATAGATGCCTGCTATATTATTACGCGAACCGTTCAAATTATTCGATTCGTCTACTTGCCCACCTGAATCGCAGTATCGAAATCCTACCCTTCCCTCATCCTCAAGTATCTTAAGTGTTTCGTCGTCGGCAAAATAATTTCCATCATGGTGGGCAACCGGCACACGAATAACCTCGCCAACACTATAACCTCGTGAAAAAATTGTATCATTACGCTCAAGTCTCAAGTACACATCTTTACAAATGAATTTTAGATTTGCGTTACGCATCAAAGCGCCAGGTAATAACCCTGTCTCGGTCAATATCTGAAAACCATTGCAAACACCTAAAACATAAACACCCTTTTTGGCTTGTTTTTTTACTTCATTGATAATAGGCGAATGAGCTGCCATCGCGCCTGAGCGCAAGTAATCACCGTATGAAAAACCACCTGGTAAGACAATTAAATCTACTTTAGGCAATTGGGTTTCACCATGCCAAACCTTTATTGGAGACATGCCTAAGCTTGATTCGAGGGCCATAACCATATCTCTTTCTCGGTTAGACCCAGGGAAAATAATAATTGCGGCTTTCATAGTAGAAATTATTTCTTTCTTCAGGTTTTGTTGATTGTTAACTTTCTATTTCAATATCATAATCTTCTATTACAGTATTAGCCAAAAGCTGGCGACACATAGCGTCAACATTATGCCGCGCCTTTTTTGAATCTTTGCCCTCAAGGTCAATCTCAATGTATTTGCCCTGACGAACCTCCTTTACACCATCAAAACCCAGTGAGTTCAGTGTGTGACCAACTGCCTTTCCTTGTGGATCAAGAACCCCATTTTTAAAAGTGACATGTATTTTTGCTTTCACAACGTTTTCCTTATTTAACAAACTTATATTATTAGAAATAGACATTGAATATTACTTTTGCCATTATTACTGGGGCCTAGGACCCAGCCTATCTTAGGAATTTCATTTTAGCTTTCTTAGCAGAGGTAGCATAACAAAACAACGAATCCAGGGTTAATTAGTGTCATAAATCAACAGGTTTATATTTGTTCGCGGCAGGAGCACCATTGGAAAATAAATAAATGGGTTTAATTTTTTGATTGATATTAATGTAATTGGGCGACGGTAACGCAATAAGAGATGAAGAAACAGTACCAAATCCAGCGTCAGTTGATATCACCATCGCTCCTTCCGGTCCATCATCTGGATCATATATACGACTAGATAATAATGACTGCCAATCTGCCCAATTACCCGTATCTGGATTAGGCGCCTCGGCCTTCTCAAATTGCGGGAGGTAAGTGCGAATACGCGCAGAAGACATGTCGTTCCTGTCACTCGACGTAATGAAAGATATCCCGGGAGGTATCATCTGGACTACTAGGTGCGGACCCCACCGGGTCTCAGCAAGCTTCAACCAATAAGCATCTCGATTATCAGTAAAGACAATATTAACGGGACGATAAGCATTAGGGTTAATATCCTTAATGGCTTCTGCAGCATCAGATGCGTCCGTATGACTAAGTATTTCCAGCGGCAATTCGCCGCGACTGCGAAAACCTTCTTTTGGGCCCAATGAACCGCGACGGTTTAGCACACCTGCAACTAATCCAGCATCGTTCATACCAAGCCAAGTACCTCCGGCTAAATCATCTTTGCCGGCCAATACGTCTTCCCGATCTGGCCAATGGCGGCCAGGTGCCTGCCATGACCTATCCTTCATTTCATCTCGATTAGCACCAATAATAATTGGCCAATGGTTGTCAGGGCGGCGCAAAATTACAAAAGTACACATGATTACATTGTTAACTATTTGATTAAAGAAAGACCAGACTGAAATTCAATTAAATAAAGCCTTGTCCGGGGAGTTGCGTCTCAGCTAAAACAACCTTAAATAATACGCATCAATCTCAATTAACATAAGAGTTTACAAAAATGGTGAATACCTTCAATGATCGCGAAAAAGGTTTCGAGGCAAAATTTAAGCTTGATCAGGAAACTGAATTCAAAATTACCGCCCGACGGAATAAATTATTAGGTTTATGGCTTGGTGAAAGCTTAGGTTTAAACGAATCGGAAATTGATAATTTTGCAGCTAGTGTAGTGGCGTCCGATTTAGAGGAACCCGGGGACGAAGACGTTATCCGCAAATGTATGACTGACATCCAAGAACGTGGCGCAAATATTAGTTATGAGGATATTAAAAACAAAATCACAGAATTCACTGAAGAGGCTCATAGACAAATTGGGGACAAACAGCAACCTAACCAAACCAACTAATAAGTCGCTAAAATGGATTTAACAAAAAAAGTTCTCGATTTTTGGTTTGGTGAATCAGATTTAACCGCGAATTTAAAATCACGTAAGATTTGGTTCAAATCAACAACTGAATTTGATCAAGAAATTCGGGAACTTTTTATCCACAATTATAAAGATGCTGTGGTTGGCCAACTTGACCATATGAAGAAAACCCAAAATAGTTGCTTAGCACTTATTATAATCTTAGATCAATTCTCCCGGAATTTATTTCGTGAAAGCCCGCATGCATTTGCAGCAGATGCTAAAGCCAGAGAAGCAACATATCATGCTATCAAAAACGGGTTCGATAAAGGAATCAACAAAGTTGCCAAATTATTTTTTTATCTACCTCTCGAACATAGCGAAAATTTGGTTGATCAGAAAAAGAGCCTGGAATTACATAACCTCATTAATGACAAAAGGTTTAGCAAAGCAGCAACAGAGCATTATGATACAATTTTGCGTTTTGGTCGATTTCCGCACCGCAATGCCGTCTTAGGTCGGAAAAACACCCCTATAGAAGATGTTTATTTAAAAAATCCACAAAAATGGTGAAAATTGCCTAATAGATCCGATCCTTGAACAAAATAAATAAGTTTTAATCCTCAGCTTTTACCAAAAACTCTATCAAAAATAGTATCAACGTGTTTTGTATGGTATTTAATATCAAAAAGATCATCTAATTCCTCAGGGCTGATTTTTGAAATAATATCTTCATCAGACTTCAACATTGTCAAAAAATCTTCTCCTTTTTCCCAGGCTTTCATAGCATTACGCTGAACAAATAAATATGATTTCTCTCGACTTACCCCAGCCTGAGTTAAACCAAGTAAAACACGCTGAGAAAATATCAAGCCACCCAATTTATCGAGATTCTTTTGCATTGCGTCTGGATAAACGCGTAAATTCTCAACTACACCGGCCAAACGGTTAAGAGCAAAATCAAGCGTAATTGTAGTATCAGGTCCAATCATTCGTTCGACGGAAGAATGTGAAATATCCCGCTCGTGCCAAAGAGCAACATTCTCCTGTGCTGGTACAACGGCCGCCCGCACCATACGGGCAAGGCCTGTAAGATTTTCTGTCAAAATAGGGTTCCGTTTATGCGGCATGGCCGATGAACCTTTCTGCCCTCTAGAAAAAAATTCTTCAACCTCTCGGACCTCGGTACGTTGCATGTGACGTATTTCTATTGCTAGGCGCTCTATAGAACTAGCTATTATACCCAATACCGAAAAATACATTGCATGACGATCACGTGGAATTACCTGAGTAGAAACCGGCTCCGGCTCCAATCCAAAAGCTTTTGCAACATGCTCTTCCACAAAAGGATCTATGTTAGCAAAAGTACCAACAGCCCCCGAAATAGCACATGTACCAATATCTTTAGCAGCTTGAGATAAACGATCTTTATTGCGGGAAAACTCTGCAAAGAAAGTTGCCAACTTAACACCAAAGGTAGTTGGCTCCGCATGGATACCGTGACTACGACCCATTGTAGGTGTCATCTTATACTCGAAAGCACGTTTTTCTATAGCGCTCAGCAAACGGTCTATATCCATAAATAAAATTTTTGTTGCCTGTGTTAATTGAACCGCCAGACAGGTATCTAAAACATCAGAAGACGTCATGCCCTGATGAACAAAACGGGCTTCATCGCCTACATGTTCTGCTAAGTTTGTGAGAAATGCTATCACGTCATGTTTAGTTTCACGCTCAATTTCATCAATTCGATCAACCTCAAAAGCCCCCTTGTTCCATACCGCTTCCGCGACTTCTTTTGGAATCACACCGAGCTCAGCTTGAGCATCGCATGCATGAGCTTCAATCTCGTACCAGATTTGGAATTTGTTCTTTGGCTCCCAGATGGCAACCATTTCGGGACGACTATAACGCGGAATCATTTTAGAACTCTTTTTAGTTTTAATTGAATATTAGAAACAATAGAAGGTATACCAGTTGTTGCCCGAATTTTGAAGACATGTTCATGCAATTATTTAAATCTTTGGCCATAAAAATTTTGATATTCCAATCCATATTAATGAAATAAGCTGAACAAATAGAATTATTGCAAAAGCCACTTGATACCCAATTTGAGAAAAATAACCGTCACTTGTTTGTGGCCAGAAATCGATAATTAAACCGATACCCCATTGCCCTATAAAAGCCGATACAAATACCAAAAGATTTGCAGTCGTATAAACCCTTCCCGATAAATGGTCAGGAAAGTGTTGTATTAAGCCTGCATAAGATAATGATCCTGCCGTTCCAAAAAAACCAAATAAAAACAGTACCGGCATAATAAAGGGCGGCGGCCCAAGAATAATAACCATTTGAATAATCATAAATACCCCAATACCAATGATTGAAATCTTCATGGGCGAAACTCTGCGACGTGCAAGGCGAGCACCTATATATCCCCAAGATAAGAAACCAAAAACTAAGGCCATAGCCATTATTAATAAACCCGAAGCCGTTTCGGCGCGTGTTAAGCCACCCACGTCCCTTAACCAGGGTCCTAACCATAGACTTTGCAGCGCAAGCATAGACCCTTGAGAAGTAACAGAAATTGGCAAATAACGTTGAAATATTGGATTTCGAATTACTTCTATTAGACCTATAATTTGTTCATATAGTGTCGTATCACCATTAACTTCCTTTCTGAAAGAGCGTTTGGGCACAATAAAATAAATCATTATTGAACAAAATAAAGTAAGAGCCGCAAATATCCAAAAAACACCTCTCCAATCCGTTAGTTCTAAAACAAACTCTATTGGAGCCGTTGCCGTAAGAGCACCTAAACCCCCTGCCATCATAATAGACCCATTAGATAACGGAAGGTGTTCCTTAGGAAACCAATCAACAAAAGATTTAAATGAGGCCATTAAGCATGCTGAGACACCCAGACCGATGAAAGCTCTACCAATAATTAAGTTCGCCAATGTATTTGAAGAGGCAAATATGCAAGCGCCCAATGCAGCAAAAATAAGCAAAGTGGCTTCTACTTTTCGAGGACTAATACGATCGAGTATTATACCTAATGGTATCTGAAACGCGGCAAATGAAATAAAATAAGCACTACTCAAAAGACCTAAACTGGATGCATCAACACCAATATCAACAATTAGATTAGGGGCTATTATTGCATTTACAGAACGATACAAATAAGAAAGATAAAAGCCAAAAGCAAAAGGCAAAAAAATGCGAAGAGTTTTAATTAATGTCATTAATTTTCAACGACGTTAATAGGATATACATTGTCCAAAAATGCAATAATATATCAGGTCTGGTAAGGTGGCTTATCTCGGCCGGTTTGTGAAAGAGTAAATATTTCATATCCATCAGCCGTCACACCAATTGAGTGCTCAAACTGCGCAGACAAAGAGTGATCTTTAGTAACAGCTGTCCAGCCATCTTTTAAAATCTTCACATCAGCACCCCCAATATTCACCATGGGTTCAATCGTAAAGAACATACCCTCCTGAAGAACTACTCCTTCACCGGCATTACCAAAGTGCAAAATATTTGGCGCATCATGAAATACCCTTCCTAAACCATGGCCACAAAAATCCCGAACAATTGAATATCTGAAAGGCAAAACATAGGATTGAATAGCATGCCCAATATCACCGACTGTCGCACCTGGTTTTACGACCTCAATACCCTTTAAAAGGGCCTCATATGTAACATCAATTAAACGTTTGGCTTTAACACCAACTTCACCAACATAAAACATTCGGCTAGAATCGCCGTGCCAACCATCAACTATTGGAGTGACATCAATATTCAATATGTCACCATTATTAAGAATTTTATTTCCAGGAATTCCATGACAAACTACGTGGTTCACGGAAATACATACCGATTTTGGGAACCCGCGGTAGTTTAAAGGAGCCGAGACACCTCCTTTGCTTGCAATATATTCAGCACATTTCTTGTCAAGTTCATCGGTCACCACACCTGGAACAACATAATCCGTTATAAAATCAAGTGTATCTGCTGCTAAACGCCCGGCCCGATGCATTGACGCAAAGTCGGCTGCAGTATGTATTTTTATTGATCTTGATTCGGCATCCACCGGTTAATTCCTCTTTTATTTATGAGTTTTGAAAAACCTAAATCATGATTTGTAATTTTCGTGTTATTTCTATTGCTTCTGGAGAGATACTGCAACCGTAACATAACATTTCAACACCCGCCGCCCGTGCTGTTGTAAATGCTTCTGCGTAATCCGGATCAATATCACCCGCTACTGAGAACTTGTTGCAATCCTCACGCTGTACCAAATAGAACATTACTGCCCGTTTACCATTAGCAACCTGCATCGATAATTCGTTCAAATGTTTAGTCCCACGGTTTGTTACCGAATCAGGAAACTCAGCAACCTTATCTCCAATTTCAGGACGTTTTAAAGTGACACTTTTAACTTCTACATAACAGTCCGGTGTAAAAACGCTCCTAAGCAATATATCTATACGTGAATTTTGGCCATACTTAACTTCACGCTCCAAACTATCGTACCCCGCAAGTTCTTTGACTATTCCGTTTTGGATAGCATCTTCTACAATTTTATTAGGCAAGCTGGTATTCAGCCCAACCAAAAAACCTTCGCATTTAATTATTTCCCATGTATATTTCAATTTTCGATTTCGATTTCTAGCGGGCGATAACCAGACTTCAGCACCAGGCTTAAGGAGGTTCAACATTGAACCTGGGTTAGCACAATGAGCGACAATTATCCTTCCATTCTCTATCTCAATATCAGCTAGAAATCTTTTATAACGTTTAATCAGCCGACCGCGAATAAGAGGGTCCAAAAATTTCATTTGGCGTTCAAGGCGTCAGCCAAATTGGTCTCTCCTGAACCACGTTTTAGTGATTTCGGTTGACTGTTTGAAGGTGCCCAAGCTGTCAAAGTTATTATTTCAAAAGTCGCTGGTACACGACCATCAGCGTCACCATAATTGGATTGATAAATTTCAGCGGCCCTAAATAATATATTTCGTCCAGTTAGCGTTTTTTGTCTCGTATATGTTGCCATCTGTTCTCCCATACCTCTCAGATCCTGCATCAATTTTATTGGATTTTCATAAGAAACCGTCAAAAGTTCAGTATCCACCACCGGGAGTGCAAATCCAGCCCTTTCCAATAGTTCACCCCCATCCTTAATATTAGTAAAAGGAGACACCCTTGGGCTAGCACCTCCAGTAATCTGACTTTCAGCCATAATGAGCGATTGACGCAATTCCTTTAGGGTTTCTCCGCCAAATAAGGCCCCCAAAAAAAGACCATCTTTTTTTAAGGCTCGACGAATTTGAATTAAAACACCTGGTAAATCATTAACCCAATGTAACGACAAACAAGAAATCACCAAATCAAGCAAGCCATTACCAATTGGCAAAAATTCTTCATCAGCTACAAATCGTAGGCCATGAGTCTGGCGCAACATTTTCTCAGAAAGATCACACTTTAAAATCGTATTAATCTTTCCAGTACCTAACAATAATTTTTCTATTTGCCCAGTATGACAGCCCAAATCAATTACCAATGAGAAACTGCGCCGAATGTCGTCTAACCTATCACACAACATTCGGGAAACCTCAGATAGCAAAAAATCATAACTATCTAGGTCTTTTGCGGCTCGATCTCTATGTAATTTTACAGATCTGCGATCAAATATTTTGTTCTGTTCTATGGAGTTTGTTGGCATATCCAATATTATAACACAAAATCGTGTCATCCCCAATAATATAGAAAGAATCACAAAGAAATCTATAGATAATTCGGCCCCTTAGCCTACAATGGCTACGATCTTATATATATTTTTTTATGTTATTTTTTCAGCAACCTGATATTAAATGATTGGATAAATTATTAATTAGCATTATAGAATAATCCCTTGGATTACTTTTTTTTAATAATAATATACGAGAAAATCAGTGACAAAAATTGATATTTATACTTCATCCCTGTGCGGATTCTGTTACGAAGCTAAGGAGTTGCTTAAAGAAAAGGGTGTTGCCTTTAATGAAATAGACATTATCACTGAACCAAACCGTCGTGGTGAAATGTTAGAACGAACAAAAGGTCATCACACAGTTCCACAAATTTTTATTAATAATATACATGTCGGTGGTTGTGATGACTTATACTCACTTGACGCCAGAGGAAAATTAGACCCCCTTATAAAACAGCTCGATTCATCTTAGTCAGAAAGATTTTATTATGACAAATTTCACAGCCGCTTGCATTCAAAATCATGCTAAAAACAATATCGCCGATAATCTTCCAATTGTCAGAAATTTAATCCGCGAAGCTGTTAACCAAAAAGCAGATTTTATAGCGTTACCCGAATGCGTTAGCTTAATGGAAACCGATGCAGAAGCATTAGAAGCTAAAGCTCCGGAGGAAAAAGATCACCCTTTTCTTCCTATGTACGAGGAGGAAGCCCGTTCATCAGGTGCATGGATTTTAGGAGGGAGCCTAGCGGTTAAACTTTCTACAAAGAAAACAAAAAATAAGATAGCCAATCGACTTTATTTATTCAATCCAGCAGGTATGATTGCCGCAACTTATGATAAAATACATATGTTTGACGTAGATCTTGGAAACAATATCTCATATCAAGAGTCAGCTACTTACGAGCCGGGGAACCAAGCTGTAGTTACTTCGCTGCCGTGGGGCAACCTTGGCTTATCAATATGCTACGATATCCGTTTTGCCTACCTCTATAGGGCTCTGGCGCATGCTGGCGCAAATATTTTATGTGCACCATCAGCCTTTACCAAAATTACGGGTCAAGCTCATTGGCATATATTACAGCGGGCGCGGGCGATTGAAACTGGTTGTTTCATAATTTCCCCGGGTCTTTGTGGAAAACACAAACAGGGTAAAGAAAGCTTTGGTCATTCAGTTATTATTGACCCATGGGGTGAAGTATTAGCAGATGGAGGAACTGACGTTGGGATTATCACTGCCAAAATAGATATGACTAAAGTCACGGAAGCACGAAAAAAGGTGCCAGCCCTTACCCATGACAAAACATTCAAAATAATTAACAAATCAGATTAAAATCAAAAATCTATATGATCAATTTTAAGATTAGCGATTTATTGCACAAATTCTTTGAATAACTGCTGGCTCAGGATTTTCTATATATCCTTCCTCAAAAGCTACTACATCTAGCATTTTCGCAAATGTATTTTTGAGCTCGTTTTTGTTAAGTAAAAAATTGGGGTTACTGGGCCGACCATAGGCTTCATTTCCAATCATAAATGTTTGATAAATTAAAACACCGCCAAGTGCCAGGGCATCAATTAAATCTGCAAAAAGTGGTCGATACAAATAATTGGTTATAACAATCCCTGCAAATTCTCTCTGATAAAATGGAAACTTAGCCCCAGTTTCTAAATCATATTTATACCTTTTTAGGTTTGGATTGTCCGAGATATCGGCTAACCCTGCAATATCTTTATCAAGAGCCACAACCATGTAACCGTTATCCAGCAAAAACCTAGTATTCCGCCCACCTCCACAAGCTAAATCTAAAACGAGCTTTTTAGGTGGAATAAGTGGTATATATTTTCTCACCCAATCTGATACTAAAAGAGTTTTTTTATCCATGCTTCTTAGAATTAAAACCTATTTCCCATTTGTTAATAATTTATATAATAAATACTTATTCATACACTATCTTTGCCAAAAGCTTGGCAATATTGGTAAACTAATGTAAATCTCAGCGTCTACAATAGTTTAAATTTTATTTTATAACTGGACCTATAATGATCCTTTACAATTTAAAATGTCCTCAAAACCATAATTTTGAAGCTTGGTTTAAAGATAGTGGGGCTTATGAAGAACAGGCCAAACGTAAAGATATTGAATGTCCAGTGTGTTCTGATACCACTATTGAGAAAGCCATAATGGCTCCACGCTTATCAACAACAACACGAAAAAAAGGGCTAGAGTACGAATCCCCAAAAACGAAAGAACCTAACCAAATTCCAGCTAATAACACTAGAGATAAAAGAAAAGCCTCTCAAATAGCCCAAGAATTTCTAGAAACCGCATATAAAATTCAAAAACATATTGAAGAAAATTGCGAAAACGTTGGTGAAAATTTTGCAGATGAAGCTCGCGCAATTCATTATGGAGAAGCCGAAGAGCGTGGCATATATGGCGAGGCTACACAATCTGAAGTTAAAGGTTTGGTTGAAGAAGACATTCCGATTAGTCGTATTCCGTGGAAACGAAACAAACCATCATAGAAAAACATATTAAAATTTATTTGTTCATTTTTTCGGCAGTTATAAAATAATTTACATCCAATTCTTTTGATAAAATCCAACTATCTTCAATAAAATCTAATTTCATTCCAGTAATATCCAGGACATTCAAACCGTTATTTCGCATATGATAACAAAATTCGGAGGGCCTAACGAATTTGCGCCAATCATGTGTACCTTTAGGAACCTTCTTTAATACATATTCTGCCACGATTTTTGCTAATGCCAATGATTTAAGCGTCCGGTTAAGCGTGGCACCTAGCATAAGACCTCCAGGCTTAAGTAATTTAGCACATGAGGACATAAAAACACCAATATCAGCAACATGTTCAATTACTTCCATGTTAACCAAAACATCATACATTTTACCTTGGGCAGCCAATTCCTCTGGTAATATTTTTTTGTATTTTATGTTCAGTGAAACCAAATTAGCGTGTCTCTTAGCTACTTCAACGCTTTCTTCTACTGCATCAATGCCAGTAACATCTGCACCCAAACGCGCCAACGGTTCACAAATTAATCCTCCACCGCAGCCAACATCAAGAATGGATAAACCTAGGAGAGATTCAATATCTTTTTTATCATGCCTAAAATGGCGACATATTTGATCCCTTATGTAGGTCATCCGAATGGGGTTTATTTGATGCAGAGACTCAAAGGCTCCATTCGGGTTCCACCATTCATCAGCTAAGCCTGTAAAATGATTTATTTCACCTGACACAATGGAACCGATTTCATATTTATCTTGTTTCGAATTTTTTTTATTTAGTTTCATGAAGAATTAATAGCCCAAAAACTTGGGAATAACACTACATCTCTTGCAAAAAGGTGTCTGGACAGAGTATGTATATGCTTCACGGTCGAAAATAGACTATAGGACCAAGAATAAATTTGTTTTTTTATGTACACGAGCCTGTTATGCAAAAAAGCGTAACTGGGTTGTTACCTAAACTATTTTAGTAAGAGTATAAAATGCTACGAATCGTGCAGAAATTCGGCGGAACTTCGGTCGCAGATATTGAACGCATTAAAAATGCTGCACGGCTCGTAAAATCAGAATATGATGCTGGCAATCAAGTTGTTGTTGTCGTTTCAGCAATGGCTGGTGTCACCAATCAATTGGTTGAGTATGTAAACGAAATAAAAGATATATGGGATCCGGAAGAGTATGACGTTGTAGTATCATCAGGCGAACAATCAAACGCAGGTTTGATGGCACTTGCAATCCAGAACCTAGGTATAAACGCACGTTCATTAATGGGCTGGCAAATACCAATTCAGACAGATTCGGTTCATACAAAAGCACGTATAGTAAACATAGATGTTAGAGAACTAGAAAATTGTTTAAAGGTTGGTAAAATTGCAGTAATCCCGGGGTTTCAGGGACTAAGTCAAAAGAACCAAGTTACCACACTCGGCCGTGGCGGCTCAGATTTAACAGCAGTGGCATTGGCAGGAGCTCTAAAAGCTGACCGATGCGATATCTACACGGATGTCGATGGTATTTATACCACAGATCCTAGGGTTGCAGGGAAAGCACAAAAAATAGAGAAAATAACATATGAAGAAATGTTGGAAATGGCATCGCTTGGCTCAAAGGTGCTCCAGACACGTTCAGTTGAACTCGCTATGAATTACAATGTTAAAGTACAAGTTAGATCAAGCTTTACAGATACTTCAGGCACAATTGTCACAAGTGAGGATGAAATTATGGAACAACAAGTCGTAAGTGGAATTTCACAAAGCAAAGATGAGGCCAAAATCACATTACTCAAAGTTGCCGACAAACCAGGAATTGCAGCTGCTATATTTGGGCCTTTAGCAGAAGCAGAGATCAATGTTGATATGATCGTCCAGAACGTATCGGAAGACGGGAAAACCACGGATCTTACTTTCACAGTGAGTGAAAACGATTTAGAAAACGCAGTCAATGTTTTGGATAAGAAAAAGTCTGACATTGGAATTGGAGAAATTGTTGCTGATTCAGATGTTGTAAAGATCTCTGTGGTTGGGGTTGGCATGCGATCCCATGCTGGCGTCGCACAAAAAATGTTTAAGACACTGGCTGGAAAAGGAATAAACATAAAAGTCATTTCAACTTCTGAAATCAAGGTCAGCGTATTAGTTGCCGAAGAGTATGGAGAATTAGCAATCCGTGCCCTTCACACTGCCTACGGACTAGATGCCAATTAAATCAGCAAACGAGAGCTAACTTTAATGGAACGTATATTACCCATGACAGGATCACGGCGCCTACTTTCGCGCCTTCGAGATGTCATGGCTGGAGCGGAGGTTTCACAGGAAAGACTTAATCAAATTGTAAAAATCATTGCATCTGATTTTGTCGCAGAAGTTTGTTCAGTATACGTCTTAAGAGCAGGCGAAATACTGGAGCTTTTCGCTGCTACTGGTCTGGCAACTCAATCAATCCATAACACACGTCTTAATTTGGGTGAGGGTTTAATAGGACAAATAGCAGTTCAATCTAAACCTCTTGCTTTGGCAGAAGCCCAGAGCCACCCTGATTTTGCGTACCGACCCGAAACTGGCGAAGGTATATATCAATCACTCGCAGGTGTTCCAATTCTTAGGGGTGGACGTGTCACTGGCGTACTTGCTGTTCAGAATCGGACAGCGCGTACTTATACCCAAGAAGAAATTGAAACCCTAGAAACAACGGCCATGGTTATTGCTGAGCTAATTGCCAATAGTGATTTGTTAACTCAAAATAAACTACATGCTGTCGATAGAATGGGGCTCTTATCAATTTTAATTGACGGTATTCGGCTTAACCCCGGCATTGCAATAGGGCAAGCAGTACACCATGAAAATCAAATTCAAATTTTAAAACTAGTGTCTGATGACCCAATCGCCGAAAAACAACGTCTTGACCAAGCCATGGTTGAAATGCATGGCGCAATCGATCAAATGCTAGAGTCGAAAGAAGTAATCATAAGCGGAGAACATAAAGAAATTCTAGAAGCATATAAGATATTTGCTGAAGACTCAGGCTGGTTAGCTAAAATTTCTGAAGCAATAAAAAATGGCCTAACAGCAGAAGGCGCTGTTGACAAGGTAAGAAATGACACTCGTGCTCGATTTAGAAAACAAACAGATCAATATTTTCGTGAGCGTATGCACGATTTTGATGATTTAGCACATCGCTTATTGCAACATTTAGTTGGTGCTGAAAAGGCAAATAAAAAAATTAAATTACCCAAAGATATCGTATTAATAGCCCGAAACATGGGGCCAGCAGAACTGTTGGATTATGATAAAACCTCATTAAAAGCATTAATATTGGAGAAAGGTTCTGCAACCACCCATGTGGCTATTATTGCACGAGCTCTAGATATCCCTGTTGTTGGTAGAATAGGAAATGCTATCAAAGAAATAGAAACCGGAGATATAATAATTGTCGATGGTGACAACGCTCAAGTACATATCAGGCCTGAAAATAATATAAAGAATAATTTCATTGATACATTGGCTACACGTGCTGATCGTATTGCTAGTTATGCTTCTTTGCGAAATGTGCCATCAAGAACTAGGGATGGAATTAATGTCGGGCTTCACCTAAATGCTGGGCTGTTAGCCGAGATCCCAACCATCCATGACACGGGTGCAGATGGTATTGGCCTATTCAGAACCGAAATACCATTTATGAACAGCCATAAATTTCCTGACGTTAGGCGACAATCCAGATTATATGAGCGCATATATGAAAAAATGGGCGAAAAACCTATTATTTTTAGAACCTTAGATATCGGTGGTGATAAAAGTTTACCTTATTGGGATAACTCCAATGAAGAAAACCCCGCCATGGGTTGGCGAGCAATCAGAATATCAATAGATAAACCCTCCTTAATAGGCAATCAATTGAGAGCTCTTATCCGAGCAGCCCAAGGACGTGACCTCTCGGTAATGTTTCCTATGATAACTGAAATTTCAGAATTCGATAAAGCCCGGAAGATCTTGGATTCAGAGCTGGAGAGGGCTAACAAAAACAAATATAAACCACCCAAGAATCTTCGTGTCGGAACCATGCTTGAGGTTCCTGCCCTAGCTTACCAAATGCCCGCTCTGTTAGAACGCGCAGATTTTATTTCGGTAGGCAGCAATGACCTTTTTCAATTCTTATTTGCAAGTGACCGGGGAACCCCAAAAATTTCTGAAAGATTTGATCCACTCTCTCCGGCAGGCTTGAATTTTCTCAAAAGCATTATTAAGCAATGCGATGCAGCAAAAACGCCTATTAGCCTATGCGGCGAAATGGCTGGGAGACCCCTAGATGCAATGGCATTGATCGGGATTGGCTTTCGTACATTATCAATGTCACCATCCTCTATTGGTCCTGTAAAAACCATGATTAGATCTCTCTCGGTAAAGGATTTAGAACTTTATCTAAATACCCTAAAAGATATAACCGAATACAACTTGCGGGAGAAATTAAAAAAATTTGCCAAAGATCATGGTGTTA
>CAZXGI010000042.1:0-20912 GCA_964639965.1 uncultured Rhodospirillaceae bacterium | reverse complement strand
TGGGAGACTTATAGATGTTTCTCGATGTTTTGAGCTGGATTCTTCTTTTGTCAGGGGGCGTTTTTGGTGTAATTAGCGCTATAGGGGTGTTGCGAATGCCTGATGTATTTACACGAATGCATGCAGCCAGTATCGCTGACACAATAGCTATTGGATTAATGTTTGGAGGTATGATGTTGCAGGAGGGATGGACGATTGTCTCAGTAAAACTCGTACTTATTTTATTGTTTATGTTTTTTGCCTCACCAACCACAACCCATGCTTTAGCTAAAGCAGCGATTGCTGGTGGCGTCAAACCACTATTGCACGAAGACAGGCGAAAAAAGGTCCGAAAAAAAATATCTAATAAAACCACTCCAAAAAACAAAGGAAAGAAGTCATAGACGCCTTTATTGACATAGTGATTTTACTCTTAATGGCCATAGTTGCCGGAGGTATCATTAAATTGCGTAACTTATTTGCGGTTGTGATGCTTTCCGGAATTTTTAGCTTGCTGGCGGCCTCACTATACGTTCATTTAACCGCCGTTGACGTTGCATTTACAGAAGCTTCCGTAGGTGCAGGTATTTCAACCTTGTTGATGTTAGCTACATTAGCTATCACAGGTGAATCCGAAAAGAAACATAATTCAAGTGATTTTTTTCCTCTCTTAATTGTTATAGTGACCGGAGCTGCCTTAATTTATGGCACGCTTGACATGCCCCTTTATGGGGCAGCAGAAGCTCCAGCGAATCTCCATCTCATTCCAAGGTTTATTGAAAATTCTGGCACCGAAATAGGTATTCCGAATATAGTTACATCGGTTCTCGCTAGCTACCGCGGTCATGATACTCTGGGTGAAACGGTTGTAATCTTTACGGCTGCAATCGGCGTTCTCGTGCTACTTGGCCGTGGTCGAAATCGTTGGCGTCCAGGACTTTCAAAAAACACTGACCCCAAAAAGAAAAAGGAGGAAGTATGAACAACCATTCTATCCTGCGCGTCGTTTCCAAGTTCATGATACCTTTCATTCTTTTGTTTGCACTCTATGTACAATTCCATGGTGATTTCGGCCCTGGAGGAGGATTCCAAGCTGGCGTAATATTTGCCGCTGCCTTTATTCTTTATGGCCTCATATTCGGAATCGAGAATGCACGCAAAGTGTTACCAGCCACGGCAACGCGTATCTTGCTAGCTGGAGGTGTGTTGCTTTACGCAGGAGTTGGAGTGTTTGGCATATTAATGGGAGGAAATTATCTGGATTATAATGTTCTGGCTTCCTCTGCTGTAGGTGGCCAACACATAGGCATTTTACTTGTTGAGTTGGGTGTAGGCGTGACTGTGGCTTCCACAATGGTAACAATATTTTTTGTTTTCGCTGGGCAGGATTTCTAGCCCATGAATGTACCTTTCGAAATTCCTGGTCTTTTTAATTATTGGATTGTAATCGTCCTGATGATGTCCGGTTTCTTCGTCGTTATATCTCATGGAAATCTAGTCAAAAAAATCGTTGGCTTAAATATTTTTCAAGTTTCAGTTTTTGTTTTTTATATCACTATTAGCAATATCGATGGTGGTTCCGCACCAATTCTTGATGATGCTATAAAGCATTACTCGAAGCCTCTACCACATGTTTTAATTCTAACCGCAATTGTCGTGGGAGTGGCCACGACTGCCCTCGGTTTAGCGTTGATTGTCCGCATACGAGATGCTTATGGGACTATTGAAGAAGATGAAATAACCGAACAGGAAAGGAAGCTATCCTAATGTTCGCGAGTTTTTCAGCCAACCTTCAGGCTATTCAGGTCGTACTTCCCTTAATTACGGCTCCTGTCTGTGTTATTTTTCGGCGGGCGGGTATCTCTTGGCTTATTGCCCTGGCCGTATCGTGGCTATCTTTAGGTGTTTCTATACTGCTGCTAGAGCAGGTTATTTCAAATGGTCCGATTTCTTATTTCTTGGGTAGTTGGCAAGCCCCATGGGGAATTGAATATAAAGTTGACGTATTTTCAGCCTTTGTCTTGCTAATTGTAACCGCTATCGGCTCAATCGTTATGGTTTTTGCTCCAGATAGTGTCCAGGACGAAATTCCTCCTGATCGCACCTACCTCTTTTATACCATGTATTTGCTTACACTGACTGGTCTACTTGGCATTGCAATTACTGGCGATGCATTTAACCTTTTTGTATTCTTGGAAATTTCTTCTCTTTCATCATATGTGTTGATTAGCCTCGGGACGCAACCAAAAGCTCTTACTGCTGCTTTTAGATACCTAATCCTTGGTACCGTTGGTGCCACTTTCTACATTATAGGCGTTGGCTTAATGTATCAAATGACAGGGACCCTTAACATTTCTGATTTGGCTAATCGAATGCCAGAAATCTCGGAATCTAGAACTGTGTTAATTGCAATTGGATTCCTTACGATTGGAATAGGGCTTAAGCTGGGCCTTTTCCCACTTCATGTATGGCTGCCAAACGCTTACGCTTATGCCCCTTCAGTGGTTACAGCATTTCTTGCTGCCACTGCCACAAAAGTTGCCGTTTACGCTTTGTTGCGAATCTACTTTTCAATTTTCGGAACAAAGATATTTTTAACATTACCGATTTCTGAACTCCTTTTGATATTGGGATTAATTGCCATTCTTTCCATGTCGGCTGTAGCTATCTACCAGAATAACACCAAGCGTTTATTAGCCTATTCAAGTGTCGCGCAAGTCGGCTACATGGTCATTGGTATTAGCATGGTTACGGTTACAGGCCTAGCAGCAACAATACTTCATCTATTTAATCACGCAGTCATAAAAGGAGCTCTGTTTCTCGCGTTAGCCGCCGTTTTTTATCGAATAAAATCAGTAAGAATAGAAGATATGGCGGGTCTAGGTAGAGCAATGCCTTATACAATGGCCGCATTTGTCGCGGCCGGATTTAGCCTAGTTGGCGTACCATTGACTGTGGGGTTTATCAGCAAATGGTATTTAATTCTAGGAGCTTTGGAAAAAGGTTGGTGGCTCGTTGCGGGTTTTATCTTAGTTAGTTCATTACTCGCAGTAATTTACTTTTGGAAAGTAATTGAATCCGCTTATTTTAAGGATCGTCCTAGTGGATCACCTGAAATCACTGAAGCGCCTTTAAGTATGCTCGTTCCGATGTGGATTATGGTAGGTTCCAACTTTTATTTTGGAATTAATACAGAGTTTACCATTTCAACGGCGATGAATGCTGCTAGTTCATTGATCGGTGGTTCCCCATGATAGTCGATAATGCAATTCTTTGGGCGATTTTAATTCCATTAATTGGTTCAGTTGGTATACTACTCGCAGGTAAAACACCTAATTTGCGCGAGACTATCACGCTCATAACAGCAGTGGTTTTGTTTCTCGTTGTAGCTTCGCTAACGCCCTTAATTCTTGCCGGCGAGAGACCTAGCCTAACACTTTTTGAATTCGTACCTGGACTGGCTATTAACTTTACTGTGGAACCCTTGGGTATGTTATTTGGCCTCGTGGCCTCAGGCCTCTGGATTGTAAACTCTATTTATTCAATTGGTTACATGCGTGGCCATCACGAAATTAACCAAACCAGATTCTATTTCTTTTTCGCAATTGCTCTTGCTAGCGCAATTGGCGTCGCATTTGCCGGCAACATGCTTACCTTATTTTTCAGTTATGAGATACTAACTATTTGCACTTTTCCGCTTGTCACCCATTCGGGGAAACCAGAGGCAGTTAAATCAGGTAGAATATATCTAGGCATTCTACTCGGCACTTCAATAGGGTTGCAACTCTTGGCCATTGTTTGGACGTGGCAAACCACTGGCACTCTAGATTTTAAAGCCGGCGGTATATTGGAAGGCAAGGTATCAAATACAATTATTTCTATACTGTTATTTCTTTACATGTACGGTATTGGTAAAGCAGCTCTAATGCCAATTCATCGTTGGCTTCCTGCAGCTATGGTAGCGCCAACTCCGGTTAGCGCATTATTACATGCCGTCGCGGTTGTTAAGGCGGGTGTATTTACGGTTCTAAAGGTCGTTATATATATTTTTGGTGTCGACACATTGGCTGGAATTTCAGAAGACAACTGGTTGATGTATGTAGCAGCTTTTACTCTAATCGCTGCATCTTGCGTAGCACTGACAAAAGACAACCTAAAGGCTCGTTTAGCATATTCAACAATAAGCCAACTCGCTTATATTGTTCTAGGTGCAGCTCTCGCTAACGGTTTAGGAATAATCGGTGGTGGTATGCACATAGCCATGCATGCTTTTGGTAAAATTACTTTGTTTTTCTGTGCGGGGGCCATCATGGTCGCTAGTCATAAAACAGAAGTTTCTGAAATGGACGGTTTGGGCAGAATTATGCCTATCACATTCACGGCATTTTTTATAGGATCTTTAAGTATTATCGGACTGCCGCCTCTAGGGGGATCTTGGAGTAAATGGTACTTAATGCTTTCATCTGCAGAAGCAGGGTACACAATATTCATAATAGTATTTATGGTGAGTTCACTATTAAATATTGCTTATTTAATGCCGATAGTCGCACGCGGATTCTTTTCAGATTACAAACCAGCGAAAGGCCAGAATAAAGAGCATTCAAATGACATTAATTTTTGGCAAAGCCTGCGGTTTGGTAACGTGCGAGAAGCCCCGCCGTTTTGTTTATTAGCAATGACCATCTCGAGCATAGGCTGTATAGTTCTATTCATCTATGCAGATACTATTTTTAAATTGCTCACGCCAATTGCTGGAATGGAATAATAAAGGAAAAAATAATGAAAACTCCAAAATCAGTTGGAAAAAAATATTGGCTAGATAATAAAAAAAATGTTGATAAAATTTGGTATACTCTAATCAGTATCTGCGTAATTTCTGTTCTGGCTGACTTTTTTTATCACAAACACGTAACTCATCCTGTTGAGGACTTAATAGTTGGAATGCACGGTTTGTACAGCTTTATCGTCTGCGTATTTTTAGTTCTTAGTGCAAAATTATTAAGAAAAATACTAATGCGATCAGAAGATTATTATAACGAGATAAATGATGATTGAACTACCACCCGGCATAATATTGATTTTCGGAGCTTTCTTTGTTCCATTTTTACGCGGAAATATGCGTAATGCCTATATGCTGGCCCTTCCATTAATCGGAATGTGGAGCCTTATTACGATAACCGAGGGTGCACATTTTGCAATCAGTATATTTGGATATGCGTTGTCACCTGTTCGCATTGATAGTTTAAGTCTCTTATTTGGTTATATTTTTCATATCGCGGCTATAATTAGTATTATATATGCGTTTCACATAAAAGATGCGGTCCAGCAAATGGCGGGTCTTATCTATGCAGGATCAGCCATTGGAGGAGCTTTTGCAGGCGATTTAATTACTTTGTTTGTATATTGGGAAGGAACAGCTATCGCGTCAGTTTTTCTAATTTGGTCAAGTAAAACTGAAAGTTCTTATCGCGCTGGTATGCGATACCTAATTATTCAGGTTGGATCTGGCGTATTGCTTCTAGCTGGAGCTATAATCCATTTCAAACAAACTGGCTCTATTTCCTTTGATAAAATGGGATTAACTGATCTTGGCCCTGTTCTCATTTTTATAGCTTTCGGCATCAAAGCGGCATTTCCATTTTTACATAATTGGTTAACCGACTCGTATCCAGAGGCAACGATTACTGGGACTGTATTTCTATCGGCATTTACAACCAAATTAGCTATTTATGGCCTTGCTCGAGGGTTTCCAGGAACTGAAATGCTGATTTGGATCGGAGCTTTAATGACTGCGTTCCCGATATTCTATGCTGTTATTGAGAATGACCTAAGAAAAGTACTCGCGTATAGTATTAACGTCCAATTGGGGTTCATGGTTGTTGGAGTTGGCATAGGAACAGAGCTTGCTCTCAACGGCACTGCGGCGCATGCTTTTGCACATATCCTATACAAAGGGCTTCTTTTTATGTGTATGGGAGCGGTTCTTTTTCAAACGGGTACAGTTAAAGGATCTGAGCTAGGTGGGCTTTATAAAACAATGCCACTCACTACAGGATTTTGTATAATAGGCGCGGCATCCAGTGCAGCGTTCCCATTATTTAGTGGTTTTATATCGAAATCTCTCATAATCACAGCGTCGGCATATGAAGGCTACTGGATAGTCTGGGCTACTCTTTTATTTGCATCAGCTGCTGTGCTTTACCATTCAGGAATTAAAATACCGTACTTTGCATTTTTTGCAAATGACTCGGGAAAGCGACCCGAAGAAGCGCCAAAAAATATGCTAACTGCTATGGGGACTGCCGCCTTTCTATGCGTAGCCATCGGTGTTTTTCCGAGTTGGCTGTACGAAATCTTACCCTACAATGTAGATTATGTTCCCTATACAACGACCCATGTTGTCACCCAAATTCAACTTCTTGTCTTTTCTGCTCTCGCTTTTGGGTGGCTCACGAGAAGCGGTCTATTTCCACCTCATTTAAAATCGACGAATTTAGATTTTGATTGGAGTTATAGGCGTCTATTCCCCATAATTATACTTAAAATCACCAATATAGGCGCAATAGTTGATAGATCAGTACGTGCTGTTTTTGTGAATCTTTTAAACGGATTTATTTCAGGTGTTTTCCGCCATCACGGACCAGACGGCTCACTCGCAAGGACAAATTCGGTGGGAACATCGGTCGCAATCATTTTAGCTTTATTGGCTTTATTAATTATATTATTTTTCATTTAATTTTTCAGCCGTAGATATTGGAACAAATTATCCCAATCTCATCTCTTCAACTCAGAAACACTCAGCTTTTGTGCTTATTCTTGTCTAGAACCGGGGGTGTCCAAGCCTTAACCTCAACGGCCCTGCCAGTAGCCGATGAACGGACCAGTTTAGGCCTAACCACTTGGTCTAACTCCGGCAGATTGCCCCCCAGGCTAATTCCCTCTGCCATTTTATCAAAATCGATTTCAGCTCTGTATCCCCGTTCAAAAGCGGCTTGATAACCTAGGGTTCTTCGGCACAATTTGGAAAGATGCTCATTAGAATGATGCCCAAACCTTCGCCAAATACTTTCGAGAAAAACTTTAATTTCCTGGCTAGCAATCTTGTTTTCATCAAATACCGGGCGCCCTCGTGTCCAAGCTCTGTGAATAGAGGGCTCAATTGGTCCCATTTCCTCTACAACAAAAATTGCCGGGAAAAGCTTTTTGCCTTTATGTGCTATCGCATAATAAGACTGCGATAAATAAAGCAAAGATTGCAATTTTGATGGTTGCAAATATTCGTTGTCATTTAATGCTTTATCTGTAAACCAAAACGCAACATCGAATACAGAGTCTACTGCTGCAGGCATAGCTTCATTCCATCTTTCAAACTAACTCAATTAAAAATTTAGGATGACACACGCTCCCCAGAACATATAATATGTTATTCTGGTTAAAAAAGTTTAAAGCGTATGCAATTGAGATTAAGGCAATCCTATATCGCCATAATCAGAAACGTAATCTGATAATCGTTAGGTTGTTACTAATAATTGGGTAAAGCAAAAGCAGAGATGTAATGGGAGAGGTTAATGCCATCAATTAAAATGACAGTAAATGGGAAGACTGTCACTGGAGAAGTTGAAGGCCGGACCCTATTGGTCCAGTTTATTCGAGATCACCTTGGTTTAACGGGAACTCATGTGGGTTGTGATACTTCGCAGTGTGGGGCATGCACCGTTCACGTAAACGGTCGAGCGGTAAAATCTTGTTCCTTGTTAGCGGCTCATGTCGATGGGGATGAAGTTCAAACAATTGAAGGTTTAGCAAATGGAGACGTATTGCATCCCATGCAAGAAGCTTTCAGACAAAACCATGCTCTTCAATGTGGATTTTGTACTCCGGGAATGGTCATGAGCGCTATCGGCATCATAAATGATAACCCTGATCCGACAGAGAAAGAAATTCGAGAAGCGCTTGAAGGGAATATATGCCGTTGCACAGGTTATCATAATATTGTTGAAGCAATCAGCGCTGCTGCTAAAGAAATGAGATAAGGGAAGAATAATGTATGATTTTGAATATCAGCGAGCCACTTCTATCAATGATGCAATTGCTAAGCATAACGATTCCGAAGAAGCGCGATTTTTAGCTGGCGGTATGACGCTAATCCCAGTACTCAAGCAACGGCTTGATCAACCAACAGACGTTGTAGACCTTGGAGATCTTGCTGATATGCAAGGTATCTTTCAAGATGGAAATTCTCTTATAATCAAGGCTATGACAACACATCATGCTGTAAATTCGTCTCAATTAGTCGCCGAGAAAATACCAGCACTAGCCTATTTAGCTGGTACGATAGGTGATCAAATGGTCCGAAATCGAGGAACGATCGGAGGTTCATTAGCCAACAGTGATCCAGCAGCCAGTTACCCTTCTGCAGTTTTAGCTTTGAACGCAATAATTAAAACCAATACTCGTGAAATCAATTCCGATGATTTTTTCACTGGATTGTTTGACACAGCTCTAGAGGAGGGAGAACTAATCCTTTCCGTTTCATTTCCCATTCCGGAAGAAGCTGGTTACAAACACTTCCCAAATCCAGCCTCACGTTACCCTATAGTAGGATCCTTTGTTGCTAAGACCTCTAATGGTGTACGAGTAGCAATCACAGGTGCCGGCCCCTGCGTCTTTAGGATTAACGATTTCGAAGTTGCTCTCACAAATAACTATAATCCAAAAGAAATTCGAGATATTAAAGTTCCAGATGAAGGATTATCTTCGGATATTCATGCTTCAGCTGAATACCGCGCTCATTTGATTAATGTGATGACACGCCGAGCCATCGGCGAATAATAACTAGTGATTGAGGTCTAGCAATGGTTGATATAACCAGTGCAAACAACGTCTTGGAACAAGCCATCAGTTGGAAAAATGATGGCCGGGAAGTCGCAATCGCTACTGTTATTGACACTTGGGGATCAGCTCCCAGACCAGTCGGCAGTCAACTCGTTATAGACGAAACAGGATCTTTTGCGGGATCAGTCTCTGGTGGCTGCATAGAAGGATCCGTAATCGGCGAAGCTATGGAAACCATATCCGATGGAAAGAACCGGCTTCTAGATTTCGGTGTAACCAATGAACAAGCTTGGGAAGTTGGCCTCGCATGTGGCGGTAATATAAGAATTCTTGTTGAACGTGCCAAAGAAAAAAAAACGTTAGATTGTTTGATCAACGACCGCCCAACAGCCACGGTTACAAATTTAACCAGTGGAGAACGGAGTTATGTTACACATACAAAAGTTAGTGGAGAATTAGAACTTACATCAGAAATGCTAGAAAATGCTCGTTCAGCCCTGCAACACGATCGTTCAAAAATATATCAAATTGAGAATGACGAAATTTTCGTCCAAGTATTTAATCCACCACTTCGTTGCGCTATTATCGGTGCCGTTCATATAGCCCAAGCCCTAATTCCAATGGCCCAAATTTCTGGATTTGATTTAACAGTAATTGATCCAAGGGGTTCATTTGCAACATCGAAACGGTTTCCCAATCTAACCATCAGTGAAGATTGGCCAGATGAAGGGTTAAAATTATTCAATCCGGATTCACGTTGTGCAGTAGTAACGCTAACCCATGATCCAAAACTTGATGACCCAGCTTTAGAAGTCGCGCTAAAAACTGATGCTTTTTATATTGGGAGCCTAGGTAGTCGCCGAACACATGCTTCTCGCCTAGAGAGATTAGCTTTAATTGGCTTTAGCGAAAAGGATCTTACCCGAATTCATGCTCCAATAGGATTAGACCTTGGCGCCACATCTCCAGAAGAAATTGCTGTGACGATCCTTGCAGAAATGATAGCGGTCAAACACGGCAAATTGAATATCTAATGAAATTTGGACCGGTAGCTGTAAAAAAGGCTGAAGGTGCTATCCTCGCCCATAGCCGACGAATTTCAAACATGACCCTTAAAAAAGGTCATCTATTAACCAAAGATGACATCAGATCTTTCATCGCAGAAGGAATAACAGAGTTAATCGTCGCACGCCTAGAACCAAATGATATATCTGAGAACGAAGCAGCTTCCACAATTACCGAAATTCTAGCGGGAGAAAATGTTAAAACGAGCAATGCCTTTACGGGGCGTTGTAACCTCATTTCAAATACAAATGGCCTTCTCTTATTTGATAGAGAAAAAATCAATAAGATAAACTTAATTGACGAATCAGTCACCATAGCAACCTCTGTCGAATATAGCATAATCACAAATCGACAACTAGTCGCAACGATAAAAATCATTCCGTTCGCTATTCCAAAAACAATATTAGAATCAGTCATAAAATCTATAGGTAAGGAACCTTTGATTTCTGTTGCACCATTTAAAAACAAGACTTTTGGTCTGATTATGACAAGTTTACCTGGTATGAAAGAAAGTGTTTTGGATAAGACTGCTGAAGTAGTAACGACACGTATCAATCAATTTGACGGTAAGATAAAAAACGAAATCAGATGTCAGCATACAGAACCAGATGTCATTAATGCTATCAATGCTATGCAAAAAAATAACTGTGAAATTATTTTAATTTTTGGAGCCTCTGCTGTTGTAGATCGTGCAGATATTCTGCCAGCGGCAGTAACTAAAGCGGGGGGCCATGTCGAACACTTTGGAATGCCGGTCGACCCAGGAAATCTTTTGTTCATTGGTTCAATTGGAAAAATATCTATCGTTGGAATGCCAGGTTGCGCCCGCTCTCCGAAGTTAAATGGTTTTGATTGGGTGTTGTGGCGTTTAATAGCTGATGTTCCCATAAATAGGAGAGATATTATGCTTATGGGTTCAGGAGGACTTTTAAATGAAATTAGTGAGAGAGGTCAATTACGACAGTTAGCTAACACACAAATTTCATCAGCCAGGGAACCTAAAATTATGGGTTTATTATTAGCTGCTGGCTCATCAAAACGAATGGGCAAGAAGAATAAACTGCTAACAGAAATTGATGGTAATAAAATGATCGTTCATGTTGCAGAGCAAATTCAACAATCAAAAGTTGACGAAATCACAGTGGTGACCGGTCACGAGGCCGACCAAATAAAATTAGCATTAAACCATGTAATTACAAAATTTGTATATAACCCGAACTTTACCAAAGGATTGACTACCTCTTTAAAAACCGGGCTCAAGCATATCTCAGATGATATCGATGGCGTGATTATCTTTCTAGGTGACATGCCTCTCATCAAAGCCCACCATATTAATCAAATAATTGAAGCTTTTAATCCAACTGAAGGACGTTCAATCTGTGTACCTATTCACGGACGGAAACGAGGTAACCCAGTTCTTTGGGGTAAACAGTATCTTAGAGAAATTTTATCAATTAAGGGAGATATCGGCGCCAGACAATTGTTTGAAAAGTATAGCGACCAAATAAGTGAAATAATTATTGATACAGATGTGGTGCTTTTTGATGTAGACACGCCGGAACGACTTAAAGAATTGAAAACTAGAATTAGAATGTAAATGTGATCACACAGTTGTAACTACATTAGATCTATATAATTGAATGACTGCCATATGCTATGGAAACGTGCACTCAAATTTAAGTTTAAATTGCATGCTTTCTTGGAGTCAAAACAATAAATATGTTTGGGTTCAAAAAATTGTGAGACATCAAGGTTACAAAACTACGTTAAGTTTTTCTCCAACCGGCGGGATTTCTCCATATATGACCTTGGCATTAGTTTCATATGTATCAATGATTATGTCCAAAGCATATAACGGTTGATAAGGAAATGACTCTCCTCCACGCTTCTGAACATATGCCCCAGATGTTTCAAATGCCGCAGCAAAACTCTCACTAGTATTACCCAACATTGATTTATTAATTGGGCGCTCCAAGGTCTGCTCAAATAACCGACCAAAGTGGTCAAAATTTTGTTGACGCGCATATTGATTTTGATTTTCCTTACGCCGATAATTTTGTTTAGCTCCGAATTGATCATATTGAAATTCCGAGTCCCCTTCATAAATCAGAGCATTTGTCTGATTTAACTCATTGACTATAGAATACTCAGCACCCGGAACAGCAGCTGCCGTCGCATACCTTCCACCGCCATTCGGGACTAGGTTCGTACCCGCTATACGTGGTGTTAACACCATATTCACGCACCTATTTTAATATTTTAGGCCATTTAATAACAGAAATTGACCCAAAGTCAAAACTCCACAACCATTAAAGATACTATTTTGGAGAATTAACAATAAAATTGGTTAACTTATTAATAAATCAATCATTTTATTTTAAATCTAAATTCGGAATTTTATGAACAAATCATCTTATTTTCCATCAACACGGAGCACACGAAAAATTAATTTATGCCAAAAATATTCAATCAAGTGGCGTCAAATTTATATGGCTCATCTATAACCATGATCAAGTATGACTATCTACTAACCACGCGTCCGCACTAATCTTGCATGCCCTGCCGTTAGTTTTACCGATTCTTTTATCCACCGAAATTGTAGCTTCAAAATCCCTGCATATTTGATCTTTTTCGACATGATAGCTACGAACAGGAGTAATTGTTCCTGCGACACCAGAATCAGGATTGACCCACGAATAAACCTCACCATCCGCTATATTATCCATTGCAACTTTAGTGGCTTCTTTGAATTTAGCTCGATCAGATGGAATAAGACTATCACCGTATGAATAACCTACTAGGCTCCCAAGTGTGGCCCCAGCAACTATAAACAATAAGTTTCCTGATCCGGCCCCTATTTGACTTCCAACATAAGTACCAATGATACCTCCCCCTATAGAGCCAATTAATTGACCATTGGTCATACGACTATTCCCTGAACAAGCTGCCAGAAAAAACACCATTGCAAGAACCAAACTTTTTTTCATGAACCATACTCCGCGTACCAAGGCTAAAATAGCAAGATATTGTTGCGTCTAATACGGTAATCTATAGTACCAATTTAGTTTAAAAATTAATAACAAGGTAATTTATATATTTAATTTAAGACGGTCACCAATTTCTGGAGAATCTATGCCATAGCGATAAGCTCGAAAAAGTCTATTATTAGGACCTTGGAGCGCTCCTATAAACCAAGGGCTGATATATTCCCAAACAATCTCGCCTTCCGCGGTTATTTCGAATACACGTCCATTTAGCCCTTCACAAATAAGTGTATTTCCATTTGGCAGTCTTTGAGCTCCACTAATATTCGGGCTGAACATCGTCCAAGGAGGCGAACCCGAATAAGACCAGAGCTCGTCCCCGGTATCCCAGTCAATCTCAATTACCTTAGAAGAAAATACTCCGCGAGGAACGTGGATGCCATTGGCAAAAAGCAACACATTACCATTCTCCAAAAGGTGGCAATCATGCTGCTGACCCCAATCATTGTTTTGCCATTTCTTGATTATTTTCTTTGTTTTCTTTTCAACAACAACAATCATACTATTCTTACGAAAACTCAACATGATGTTACCATCAGGTAATTCTGTGCACGTATTACAATGGAGAAACTCCTTGCGCGTACTCATGATATGAAGAGGAAATTCCTCGATAAGCATATCCGAATGAGCGTGCCACTCCCAAACAGTTTTACCTTTTTGATCTACCTCCCTAAGATAATCACTCCATGTAAGGCCATCCTCATCTTCACTTCCGGCCTCAGCTCCGACCATTCGGGCTTGAGCTTCTTTCGGCATTTTTTCCCAACCAATATATAACGTATTTCCATTCTTTAAGCGTTGAAAGTCATGATGTTGATTATCGTCGTGGTGCTCCCAAATAATATTACCATCCCAGTCATATTCACGTAAAAGACCACCTTTACCGCCTCCAGGCCTAGGCCCAACTTCGGTCTCCCCAGACCACAAAAGATTACCATTCAATAACAGATAGGCGTAATTGCCTGTTTTAATCGGATACCTCCAATGGTGAAGTACCTCACCTTGCATGCCAATTAAATAGGTCGCTTTTCCATCTAGCGGACTTAGTATTGTTACACCGGGACAGGCTCGACTTTGATCTGAATGAATTAAACCAACTGTCGTATGTTTCATGACAAAAAAATAAATATGTATTTGAGTTCTGTAAAGCTTGGAAAAGAAAATAAACGGTCTGGAATGAATGAATTTGACTGTTATAATTCAGATAATGGAAAAAGACTTAAAAAAATAAAAGAAGGTACACAGAAAATTTTATGACCAATCGTGATACACAAACAAATAATAAAAGTTTAGCTTATGCAGAAACAATCGCGCTAAAAGCAGTTCACTTTATTTTAAATAGTAATGATATTCGGCAAAGCTTCTTAGCAAACACGGGTATTTTACCCTCAGATTTTGAGCTTTCAGTTGGAAACCCAGAATTTTTAGGTGGAATATTAGATTTTTTATTAGCCAGTGAAGAATTACTCATTGAATTCTGTGCAGAATGCGGGATTGCTCCCGAAGAACCATCCAGGATTAGACAATTATTCCCTGGGGCAACTCACGATTACTAGCTTATAACTCAAACCATCCATTCAATTTGAACAATTCCGAAAACTCATAGATAACTTTGGAGCCAATTCTCAGGTTTCTCTGGAGAAAATTTTACCGGATACATCCCGATAACCAACGTCTCTAATGGCCCCTCATTACTAAACTCAAAAACGTGTCCGTCCAACATTACACCATAGCTTGGGGAAATTAATCCGGTAACAATATCAACCGCCCAGTCAGTAGATCCACCAACAATTAAGTTAAAGCGTTTCCCGTCTGAAAGAATAGACCAAACCGTGGGTCCAATCTGTTTAACCTCACAACCAATTGATAAGTGTAGAGGTATTTTAATTTTATGCTCACCCCTCCCCTTAAACTCATCCTTAACAATCAGACGATGAGAGTTTTTTTCCAAAATAATTTTCCGAACGGGCGATACCGGTTCACTCAATTTTTGGAAACCCGAATGTGAACCAATAAAAATATCTTCATCATCTTTGGTCTGCCAAAATAAGACTTCGGGGGTCGCATCATTTTGAAGTGAGAAAAGTTCCATTTTTGAAATAAACCGATTTTGCTCTTGGTTATCAATAATCGGCGTATTGTGAGCAGCTGTACCACGAAATTTATCTCGTTGCTCTTGTGACGCTGAATAAACGTAACAGCCACTATCACTAACCAAAGGCGCTCCATCCAAAACCGCTTCAAATGACAAACAATCGTTGTGACCATGCCCGCCCTTTCCATTGAAACCTATTGGACCACAATCTATGAAGATATGATCTAAATCATTAGCCATGATATAAAAGCCAGAACACGCAAAGCTTCGTGAAACTGGTATACTTTCTCGGCGAAAATTATAATCATTCATACCATAAGTCCATAAAATCTCGGCTTTTGCCTTTGCACTAGAAAGACAACTTTTGCCATTCCCCCATTGGATCCTGATCAAATCAGGAAGATAGGAGTGATCATTCATCTCTTCACCACCAAACGGCAATACGCGACCGTCATCCGCGTCCCCCCAAAGAGGAACCAAACCATTTGGCTTAGTATAACTTTCAATAAAATCGGCCATGAATAAAAGTCGATTTGTATAAAATTCTGGGATTTCTTTACGTAACTCATAACGAAACTTAGCTGGCCAAAAAAATAGCTCAGAGACAAACCGATGATATGCGATAGACCCTTCAAAATTTACACCATCATCAAGTATTTGATTGGATATTTCTTTCAAAAGTAAATCCCAACCGCGTGTCTGCCACTCTAGGGGATTTGCACCGGCACCAAAAAACAAGCCCACAAAAACAAGCCCCCCAGCATCAGCCGTGCAATGATTCCCATTGTCACCATAATCTTCAATATAACGTTCAACAAAAATACCGTGTTCATATAAACTCCGGAGAAACAAAAACCTAAAACTCTGGTCAGACCATTCAGTCGAATCCTTGAATATATGAAATAACCAAGTCCATACAAAAATTCTCATAGCTGGTTCCATAGCAATGGCCCAATTCACTCCTCGTCCATAAGGATTGGCCTTAATCCAATCTTTTAAAATCTGACAACAAAAATCTGAATACTTACCATCACCTGTAAGTTTGTAAGCCTGACCCACGGGTATAAGCCACTGTAATCGAGATAATTCCCATGGTATTTTAACATCACTCGATCGATCTATATCCAAAATATCGATATCCCGAAAAAAAATAACTGGCCAATCTAAATCAACTTTAAAATCTGTTGTCCATTGGATTGGCTTACTTAAAGCTGTTGGGCCTGAGCCTAAAAGATCAACTTCCAAACTCAAAGCCTGATCCGCCAGACCAATTATCCGGTTAAATTCTCCCGGAATTATTAAATCCAAATTCTTCTGATTTAATGAAAAATCACCTGTGATGAACGACCGTTTAGATAAATTTTCCCAAAACTTATTGATAGAACGAAACCCAAATAAATTGATAAATTCAATATTATTCAGTTTATGAATAGGTGACTTACCAAACCGATCTGACGAGGCTTTTAACTCCTGAACCATTCTAAGAAATAATTCGCCCGGGGACCGTTTAAATCCTCGACGAATTCGATTAAGCCAGAGTCGCACGATATTTCACTCCATAAATCATTTGTTCGTTAATAATATCAATTATTGCCAAAATAAAAAATAAATATGCATTTATTTCTATAACCATTTAAATTGATGCAAAACAGCTGGTAAGATCGACACTCGAATATGGAGCACATTTCGCTTATGTTAACAAAGTCTATTCCTTCCACCGGCGAGCGCTTACCAATAATCGGCCTCGGAACTTATCGAGCATTCAATATTTCGCTTGATCATTCAAACAAACAATTAAACTCCGTTTTAAATATTTTTTTCAAAGCCGGTGGGAAATTAATTGACTCTTCACCGATGTATGGAAATTCAGAAACTATAATCGGCCGGTTATTAAAGGACAACGATCCCTTTATTAAACCCTTCCTTGCTACCAAAGTTTGGACAAACGGAAAAAAAAGTGGTTTGAAAGAAATGTCTCAATCCTTGAGAAATATGGGCTGTAGCAAGATAGACCTTATGCAAGTCCATAATCTCGTTGATGCCGATACTCACTTAGAAACCTTAAAAGAATGGCGTAAAGATGGAAAAATAAAATATATTGGCATCACACACCACACTCATAATGCCTTTAATGAACTTGCTGATTATTTGAAGAAATATCCTGAAATTGATTTTTGTCAATTTCCATACTCTATTGCAAGGCGAGAAGCAGAAAATTATTTTTTAGATCTTTGCCATGATCTTGGAGTTGCTACACTAATTAACAGACCATTTGAACAAGATGATCTGTTTAAAAGTGTCCAAAATGTGCCATTGCCAGACTGGACAACAGAATTAGGGTGTCTGACATGGCCACAATTTTTTCTAAAATATGTCCTAGGTAACAAAGCTTCAACTTGTGCTATCCCAGCGACAGGCAATCCTATACATATGACCGATAATTTAAATGCTGGCATTGGGCGCTTGCCGGATAAGAAGGAAATAAAACGAATGGCTAATTTCTTTGAGGCCATTTAGTTTTTTAGTTATCCTTATAAAACTAGAAATAGATATTCGATTTGTATATTCTAATATGAAGAGAATTAAAAAAGGTAACCATAGCGAATACCGACCGATTCTAGCCCTTCATTCGTGGAACATAGAGAAGCATTAGAGGAATGATCTAAGTAAGCCATAATTGAATGAGCAGAATTAAGGCGATAACCAAAATCCACTGATTCCCTAAAAAGGACATCACACCCAAGTGATTTATTATCGTTTAAATTATTAGCTCCAAGTGCCTTATTATTATCTCTATATCCGTCATGATATACTCCTCCAATAGAGAAATTGGTGAAAAAATTTTCATTAAACTCTAACTCCCAAGTCAATCCAAAATAAACTTGATTGGTATTGCCATTAGTATTCACCGATGTACCAATATGCGGACGCGGTTCCCCAATTGATCTCAAGAAATTTGGGGAAACTAATAAGAGCTCTAGATTTCCATCATAACCGTCTTCTTTATGCGAACTAAACGGACCAATATCATGTGCTAAAGCACCAATGCGTATTTCTGAAATAGCACTGGAAGAATTATCACCATTTCTGGCTATCTTCTCGAAAGTCTTTGGATAATTCTTAACAATTTTATATGTCGGAAAAGATTGTGGGTTATTGTTTCCCAACGTGTCTTTCTTGTGTGTTGAAACAATTTTATAAACTGGAAAAGCTTTCTGATGACGTGATGAACCAAAGGAAGACACAGGGATACTCCGGAGAGAAACTGATTGGCTTTGGTCAAATGGGTGTGGCTCTTTGATGAAAATACTCATATCGTATTTTCCACCAAGCGTGCCCGCAACACCGAAGCTTGCCATGAAACCTAATCCCACACAGATTAAGCCACATATCAAACCTTTGTATGATAAAACGCCCCACACAATTAATATCCAAGTTATCTAATAATCCATAAATCGAGAGAGGCGCGTAGTAAATACACTCTAATTCCAACTTGTCTAGTAAAACTCATTTAAATTTAACAAATTTGGCGATAAAATTCTCTTAATAATATAATCAAATTGAGTTCTAGATATATATCTTTTGTTCTAATTTATTGTAAATAAAGGTTTTTTTTATTTCTAATGTTAAAATTAATTTAAATTACGTTTGAATTACCTTTTTTGATAAAAATTAACGTATTTATGTATTTAAAGGTCTGGTGTATTAATAAATATTGAAAATTTTATAGAAATAATATTTTAGCTCTAAAAATTTTAAACGATGTACCGCTTTTTTTGCTATCAGTATTACTTCTCAAATCATTACCTAAAAGGGGATACAAATGATCTATGAATTCAGAACATATGACCTAAAACCCGGTTCTACTCCAGAAGTAATGGAACGTTTTGGTGAAGCATACAAAAAGCGTAAAAAAGTTTCCAAACTTGCAGCATTTTTCTATACGGAAATCGGCCCTTTAAATCAAATTATTCACATTTGGCCATATAAGGATACAAAAGAACGCGAAAAAATTAGGATTGAAGCGGTAGATGCAGGTGTGTGGCCCCCAAAAATTAAAGACTATATCTTACATCAACATGTTGAAATTATGATCCCCTGGTCATTTTCACCTAAAATGAAACCGGGAGATTATGGCCCATTTTATGAGATGCGTAGCTACATATGTAAACCAGGAACTATTAATAACACTCAAGAACGCTGGTCAACTAAGTATAAAGAGCGGATATCACTTTCTCCAATGGTTGGAGTTTTTAACGTTGATATTGGTACTGCACTTAAGATTGTTCACCTATGGCCATATAAGGATCTAAAACACCGATCAAAAATTCGTAATCAAGCTGCTGTAAAAGGGATATGGCCTCCTGCGGGTGGCGGACCAGATTTTATTTCTCAAGAAAATAAGATTTTATTGCCTGCACCATTCTCTCCTATGCAATGAAACCTGATCCCATAAGGCATATGAGGAAGATTAATCGACTGATTAATCTTCAGCCAACAACTAACGTTTGAGGTATGACTTTACGTATTCGGGCAGTATAATTTGCAACTGGCTTTGCTCGCTGCCAACGCTCCTGTGCTGCATATGCCTGCCTATAAGCGCTGGCTTTTAGCCTGTGAGTGCTGACAACCTGATCACCTTCACTACCATCCGTGACAACCCAGTTTTTGTTGCTACATTCATACCTCACCGAGTAACGCACTCTGCGATCCCCCATGAAAAAATACTAAACAATTTTTGAAACTCCCTTGATAAAACCATCCACAACTTAATGACTAAGTTCTTTACAAAAAATGAACGAACCCAATTTAATTGAATTATTATCAAAACATCGAAGACCGCTATAACGAGCTGTACCTTAAAATAATAACCAACAAAAAATTGGCCAAATATAAGAATTTGACCTATCAGTTTTATTACAACTCTTGGCTCTTACACATTCTCACATAATTTTATAATTTGAGTTTTGGACGCCCACTTAAACCTAATATGAGGTCCGCTGTTGCTTTTAATGTTTTTTGACAGCAATCTTTTTGCTTAATCTCTGCTAGCATTCTTCGGTTATGTCTAAAAGTTGATTTATCATAAGCAGGGTCATAATGCGTGTTCAAAAGATCTTCTGCCAGATTCTGCCAATCTTTAGCTTTAATTAGCTCTCGCCATATAGTCGTGCGGGCATGACCATGTCGGTGAATCATACCAGATACCAATTTTTCCAAAGCAGAAGGATCTGACATTAAATGACTGTACTGAGATAATAGATGCTTTGCACGGTCAGAAACCTGCATCGTAATGGAAATCATCGGAGCCAAAACAACTTGTTTCCAAACATCAACAGGAATCTGAATATTTCCGATCCGGGAACTCTCCGATTCAACATAAATAGGCTCTAGAAAATTAAATTTTAATAATTCAGAATAGAGATTGGATTCAAACATACGTTGGCTCGGCTGCTCACGATCCTTAACTTTACCTAACAAAGATCCACGATGCACGGCTAACTTTTCTAAATCCAATATTTGAGCCCCTTGAAGTTTAAGTTCATCAAGAATATTGGTTTTACCTGAACCAGTTCTCCCTGCAATCACAATAAACCTAACCGAGCTTGATATTTGTTTAAACCCGAGTAAAACAGCTTGACGATAACTTTTATATCCCCCTTTCAAGATAAATGATTGCCACCCAACTTCGCTACAGATTTGGGCAAACGCAGCCGAACGTTGTCCACCGCGCCAACAATATACCAAAGGGGTAAATTCCGGACCCATCTTCTCTAATTTTTTTTCTAGATGGTGAGCAATATTTCTAGCAACTAATGCAGCGCCTTTCCTGCGGGCAATAAAACTAGATTGTTGTTTATAAATTTTTCCGACTTCGGCTCGTTCAGAATCCG
>CAZXGI010000041.1:4821-23138 GCA_964639965.1 uncultured Rhodospirillaceae bacterium | reverse complement strand
GCCTCGGCAAATGCCTGTCCTAATCCACGTGCACCTCCGGTAATGAGTATGCGCCTACCTTTCAAAGAGATAGTTGACATGACTAATTTATTCAACAGCAACCAGCGTTTTAAGCTGATCTTCCGCTTTTTGTTTTAGAATACGCCGAACTGAGGCTACCCCCTGATCGTGTTCGTACAATATTTCTGAATCTCGGGCGTTTGGGGCCATTTCCTGCAATACAACTCTATCCTGTTCCAATACATCCCAATGAAGTTTCTCGAGTTTATTTCGATATAAAAATCGCCAGACATTTTTTTGCCACCCGGATACTTTCCGTGTACGCCAAAAGAAAACCTGGCAATTCTTTTCATCAACAGGTGTCGCAAATCCAACAATATAAAAACTACCGCCTGGGCCCGCGCTTTTACGATAAGGTATTGCAAGACGCATCCAAAGTGCACCTGTTTCACCAATTTCAACCCAATCAAAATTTACATCGCGCTGAGCTACTTTTTCAAAAATTAGGCCTGAATTAGTCTCAACGATCTGCATTTCAGCGCTTTTATCACCGAAGGCCATAGAATGTGATACGGCATGGAGGTAGGCTCCATGCATTGGATCCATAACATTGTCAATTGCATAGCGATAGTTACAATTCCATTTAGCAGTACATAGAAAATTACTATATTCATCACCAACTAATTCATCGGGTAATTCAAGCTTAGGTGGATCAGCATGGGATCCGTCGCCAAAATATAAAAAAATTGCACCATGAATCTCTCGAACGGGGTAATTCTTAATCAGTTTCTTACCTGCCATAGGGCTTTTTTCAACTGCTGGCACGTTAACAACAGTACCGTCACCATCGATCTCAATACCATGATACCAGCAAGCTATTCGATCCCCCAGATTCCAGCCCAAAGACACTCTGGCACCCCGATGTGGGCAGCGGTCCTCAATAGCATGGACATTGCCATCATTATCACGCCATAAAGCTATATTCTCGGATAGACGGGTAATTCCAACTGGATCACTCGTGACCCCCCAACTCGGCAGCACTGGGTGCCATAAATTTTTTAGACCAACATTAACACGTTGATTGATCATTTCTTGCGTTACTGCAGACATCTTTCGATCCTTAACTTTCATTAAACCTTCTGAAAACCCATTTAACTTTATGCCCCAAGACGTTTCATTTCCAGCTGAAAGCTTTCTTCAGTCCAAACCTCTCCTTCAGGCGACTTAACCCCCATTTCATTTAATTTATTAACAACTCCGGAAAGTTGACCAATATCCGACTCAAAAATTTCCATTAGAGCATCACCGAGTTGATTTTCATATTCGGTAGGAGGAGCAGAACGAGTTTGGTTGGTTAAATTCTCAGACATATTTGGATGTTCAATCCTTCCTTTACCCGCAACTTGATTTGGCTCGGACCGTCTCCAAGGCTTCAAATTTGGGTTATAATCCATCTCTTTACCTCCTTTCCCAGCAAAGTTTTCTAAAAAGGTACCGATTTGAGACAAACTCATTCATATTGAATTTATTTTCACCTGCAAAGTACCGGAACAATTCAATCGAGTAAACTCATTAAACATTCGAGAATGCACCCATAAGTACAATTTACTTGTTAAAATTGATCTTTATGTTTATCCGATAGTTTATTATAATCTGTGCCTTAACGGGCATTCACTAATGAAAGGAAACTAAGTATGATAGCAATTGGTGATCAAGCACCAAATTTCTCTTTCACTAACCAAGACGGTGCCAAAGTATCTCTTGGTGATTTTGCTGGACAATATGTTCTAATGTGGTGGTACCCAAGAGCAGACACCCCTGGCTGAACTATTGAGGGAAAAGGGTTCCGTGATAGAATCCAAGAATTCAACAATAAAAACTGTGCTATTTTAGGAGTTAGCTTTGGGAGTGATGCAGATAATAAACTCTTCAGGAATAAGTTTGAATTCCCTTATGACCTTTTAACCGATAATGATAAAGCAGCCTCAACAGCATTCGGTGTTATTACCTCGGAAAGAGGTACTCCAAATCGGATGTCTATCTTAATCGGTCCAGATGGCTCCATTGCCAAAACCTATGGCGCAGTCGCACCCGCAGATCACGCAGAAGAAGTACTAGAAGATTTGGCTAAGTTGATTTAATGACATTTGAGCTCTATTATTGGCCACACATACAAGGGCGTGGTGAAGTTGTTCGTCTTGCCCTCGAAGAGGCGGCAGTTGGCTATCACGACGTTGCTAGAGAAATCGGCGAACAAAGCGACAATCGAAAAGCTATTCTCAATATTTTGGAGAACACAAACCTTGAGCGACCGCCATTTGCTCCTCCTTTTCTAATAGATAATGGCCTCATGATTGCCCAAGCGGCAGCAATATTACAATATTTAGCTCCTAAGGTTAATTTGATTGGGACTGATGAGAGTGATAGAATCTTTGCACATCAGATTCAATTAACCGTAACCGACTTCTTAATGGAAGTACACGATACTCACCATCCAATATCCAATGCGCTCTACTATGAGGATCAAATTCAAGAGTCAAAAAAACGATCAAAAAATTTTACTGAATCTAGGATTCCCAAGTATATGTCTTATTTTGAAAAAATTATCTCTAATAATCCTAGTCAATCCGGTTGGTTAATTGGCGAGAATTTGACTTACCCTGATTTATCCTTATTTCAAATCGCTGAGGGCCTAGAATATGCGTTCCCGCAAGCATTTTCTCATCTGATAAACAGCTATACTAATGTCTCTAAACTTAGAACAGCTGTCGCCAAACGTCCAAATATCGCTGCATATATAAACTCGGAACGCCGTATTCCTTTCAATACGATGGGAATATTCAGATATTATCCAGAATTAGATTCGCATTAATGGGATTGCTCTTCCTAAAAGAGCGTTATGAACTTTAACTGCAAAATTATACTAAGTAGAGATTAGATTAGAACTTGAATATTATTTCTCAATCAAAAGTTGACTGTGTTGATCAACGACGCGCATTGTTAGGTGAGTCACCCGTTTGGAATGAAGAAGAAGCCAGCCTTTACTGGGTCGATATCGAAGGCTACACCTTTAACCGTTTTGACCCTAGCAAATCAGAAACCACCTTCACGAATACTACTGAAAGAATTTCCGCACTCGCGATAAGAGATAAAGGAGGTTTTGCCGTAGCTACTGAGAATGGATTTAAACTGTTCGATAACGAAAAAAATGAGCTTACTTCCATCGTTGATCCAGAGAAAGATAAACCTAATAATCGTTTCAATGATGGACGCTGTGATAGAGCGGGTCGTTTTTGGTCCGGAACTATGGTGGAAGGCGGCAATCTAAGCGCAGAAGCTAGCCTCTATTGTCTAGATCACAATCTTATCTGCGAAAAAAAATATGACAACCTGACCCTGGCAAATGGACTAGCCTGGAGCCCCGATGATCAAACCATGTATCTAGCCGATACTCGCTACCCAGTTGTTTGGGTTTTTGATTTTGACATAGATAGCGGGCGGATTTTCAATCAACGTATTTTTCTCGAATTTGGCCCCGAAGATGGTGTGCCCGACGGAGCCACTGTTGATACAGATAGCTGCTATTGGTTAGCCACACCTCGTAGTTCAAAGATTTGTCGTTATACCAGCGCCGGAGAACTCGATACAGTGATTAAACTACCCGTAACAAAACCCACAATGTGCGCGTTTGGAGGCCCTAATTTTAATACTCTTTATATTACGACGAGTTCATACGGTCTTTCTGAATCAGAATTAGCCACCCAGCCGTTGGCAGGTTGCTTGTTGGCCGTTGAAGTAACAGCCCAAGGCTTACCAGAAGCAAAATTTCTCGGTTAAACATAATCAAACGTAGTTAAAGAGCATTGGATGGACGACGTAAGGTTCTCCACATGTGGGAAGCCGATGTATTATCATTTCCCAACCCTTCAATTGGCTGCCGGAAACCGCGACCTAACACATCCTCAAATTCACCCCATCCTACCTGAACGTCTGGATCAAAGGAGTAGAGATCGTTAATGCAAATTTGTCGAGCAGTCATATACCATTTATGGTTTCGAGCCCTTTCATATTCAGCAACAATGTAAGGTTCTGGTTGATATTCCTCTCCAAACATCCGGTGATACATCGCGGGGTATTCATAACCAACATCAGGATCAGCAAAAAACCTGCAACACTGATGCATCCTAATCGCCCAACTCACCTCTTCATCAACATATGGTTCAATTAGAGCTGCACCCCAGTAACCGTGATCAGAACGAATAAAACCACTCACTGCAACATCATGTAACAGGCAAGCGAGAACGACTTTCTCCGGAAACCCACCATTCCTGGCAAGGCGTGCACTTTGAAGTAGATGCTGTTGCCCACCAATAGAAAATCGCAAACGAACAAAATCCATAAACGTTGGATTATCGGGCATTTCCGGCAAACGCGGGTCTTCCCCCATTAAAAGATGTACACCTGTTGCTGTTTTACGTCGTTTATACGTCGGCTGGTAACCCTCTTCTAATTGGGCTACGAGCGATCTTGCTATAATTTTATCCTCGAGTTCTTTTATCTGCTGATGTTCTATTTTATCAGCATGCTCAGATAACGAGATCGTATCTTTATTTAATTTCATATCTATTTCACTCTTTAGCCTAATAAAGTTAGGATTAAATAACGAAGCGGATCAACAATCATATTTCATCTAATGCACTGTATAACCAAAAAACTTTTATCTCAGGACCTATCATCCATTTTGATTCCAAGTGCTTGTTCATATTCTGCTTTGACATGATCTGGTTGACCTGCCTGAAAGACAAAATTTCGAGTGGCCCTCATCAAAATATTATCTTTATCTTCAAGCAATTCACGCGAATAACCATTGACCATGCGATCTTGACCAATCAAAGGAAACTTAATGCATTCGTTTTGTTTTTTGTCGCGCACTATGGCTTTTGGATCTTCCCCTCTTTCAATCCGCTTTATATCATCAAAAAAAATTTTTCGGATCATAGCCACACCACGATCGCTCCGCCCAAGATTTTCCTTTGTCCTATCAGCTTTCGTCCCCTGTCCAACCCAGGCGACAAAATCTTGGTTCATAACATGTGACGTAATCCAGCGCCCTGTTTTATCGTCAACCAATGGACCGTACCAATGGGGAATACTATTTTGAATATAAGGCTCACGATCATTGGGAACACGGTTAAAAAACCAGCCAACACTGAGTGTGTTTTCGTCATCGATTGGCACGCGCCATTCAAAATGATCACCCGTATATAAAGCATTCGGCCATAGGCAATGACGCCCAATTGTCCAAAGTGGATGATTCTTATCCGTATCTTCGCGGACCCGCTTATAACTTACCCCCCATTCAAACTCTTCAAATTCCACTTCTACGTGTTTTGGCGAATAACCGTTGTCTTCGCCGGCAAGCCTCATCGCCCAATTTGAATGCATCCATTCAAAATGTACGGGATCGCATGAATTCTCCTGACATTGAAACCAATTGCATGGAACCTCCGTCATAACAATTTGTACAAAACCATTCTTCCATGTAAAAGGTTCGTAGTTTGGTACCAATGGTACGGGTTCCGGACCGAGGTAAGCCCAGACTAGCCCTCCTTTCTCCTCAACCGGATAATTTACTATCTCGATAGAACTTCGCAACTTTTGTTCAGGGTCCATCGTATCTTCAAAAGGCTGGGCAATACACCTACCTTCTTCATTAAAAAGCCATCCATGATAATTGCAGCGCAAGCCACAATCTTCAACGTAGCCATAAGACAAATCAGCACGACGATGCGGACAGTGACGATCAATTAGTCCAAAAGTACCACTCTTATCTTTGTACAAGACGAGATCTTCACCCATCAATCTTATAGGTTTTGTTGCCTTATCCTCAAATTCGGACACTGCCCCAATGGGCATCCAGTACCGGCGCAACAGATTGCCCATTGGCGTACCAGGAGTAACATGCATGAGAATTTCATTACGTTTCTGTTCGAGCATTAGCTATTCTTATTCTCGTCAAAATTTATTCATTTAACAGCATTGATTCGTAGTCACCGCCCATTACATCACTGACTGCTTTACCCGCTTTAACAGCAGTTGCCATCGCAAACTCTTTGCTTTGGATCTCTTCAGCTTTATTCAAAATTTCCTCCTCTTTGTCCTTTCTTACGAACACAACTCCACTCCCGTCCGCTAACACAAGATCTCCTGGGTTCACAGTTACACCGCCGATATTAATCTGAACATCCCAATTATGTTCAGAAATTCGGCCACGTGCTGTAAATGGTGTGGCGGCACGAGCAAAGACTGGGAAATCAACATCCTTACTCTCATCTGCATCACGAGCAGGGCCATCGACAATCACCCCGGATAAACCTTTTGCCGCAGCCGCAGTCGATAAAATACCGCCCCATCCAGCAGCAATTTCAGTTTCTCTATTTTCAACAACAATCACATCACCAGGCAAGGCCGCGTCAACGGCCGCAGAACACAAATGCTTCTTAGGAAGATTAGGGCTTGCCAAACCAAGTTTGACTGTCTGGACACGGCCAGCTATGCGCCTAAGAACCGAAATCGAACTTAGCCCCATTACTGTACCTTCTAGTCCCAAAGCATCAAGTGCATCTGAGACTGCACACGTGTCAATGTTTCTTAGTCGTTCAACGGCAATGTCAGACATCTAGTTTGAATACTTTCTTCGCATTTCCCGAGAAAATCATTTCACGATCAGCATCACTCAAGAAATCTATTTCATGAAAATAAGGTTGGATATCGTCCATTTCTCTTCCGGTTTCAGGGTTTACTTTTGATCCAACTCCCGGACATTCAGCTCCGAATAAAGCGCGTTCTGGTCCAACGACCTTTAGAAGTAGTTCTATTGCATCCTTCGTATAAAGAACGGTATCAAAGTACAGTTTATTCATACCATCAACAAAGCGGTCGCCTTCAGGACGCCGCATGGAACCGGCCTGAAAACGGCCAAGCTGGTAAGGCATAGCCCCACCACCATGCGAAACAACAATCTTAAGGTCAGGAAAATCTTTTAAAACATTAGAGTTGATTAAACCAAAAACGGCCGTCGTTTCTTCATTTATAAAACGTAGTGAATATGGCTCACGTAAAGACCTGGAACCTGTACCGTGAATATGAGCCGGCACATCCAATTCACATAACTTTTCATAAAGAGGGTACCAATACTTGTCACCGAGCGCCGGAGGATGCGTACCACTATTTTCATAGGGATCCGGATTAAGCAGCGTACCTTTAAATCCCAATTCATTCACACAACGTTCTAGTTCATTAATCGCCATATCAAGTGGTTCTCCGGCTACGGTCGGAATTCCAGCAATACCGATGAAACGGTCTGGATAGATCTGGGTCTCTCTATGGATTATATTATTAACCTCTTCATGGAACCACTGCACCAAGATCGCTTGCTGTTCGCTATGCATTAATTGGAATGGCCTAGGTGATATCAACTGCATGTTAGTACCAACTTTATCAATATAATGCATGTGAGGATGCGGAAATGCTTCCTTGTGCACTTCTACAGCATGCTTAATTTGGTCATCGGTTACATTTACCTTTCCGCGACCATGCGCCCCGCGGTGAGACAGCAAAGAAGCCTTATAGGCCCATAATTCCACTGGTGCACTTACATGAGCATGGCAATCAATAATCATTATTTTTCTCCCTATTATATTCTAATAAATTATGCATTAGAATCCGCCCCAAACTTAGCTTTGATTTTTTCTAACAACAAACAACGCCACTTCCTGCGGTTTTTCTATCTTCTGAAAAAGCAACGGCGCGGATACTTGCTAGATGCGCAACCATTAATTTCCTTGCTGATTCCGCATCTCTTTCCTTAATCAACGTAAATAACTTCTGATGAACCTTATGAGCGTGCTCAGCAATTTCCCGCTTAGCACGCTTTGCACCATCCGGCCAAATTACGTGCCGCAACGAACCAAATTGTGCAACAAGTGCACGGTTTCCAGAGGCTTCAACCATAGCCAAATGAAATTTATGACCAATCTCAGTGAATTCGGTTGGGCTATCTAAAACCATCTCAGACTCTTTTAGCAAATAAGACATTTTTTCGAGATCCTGGTCAGTTCGATTAATCGCTGCTAATTCAATTGCACTACTTTCTATAGCCATCTGCAAATCTAAAATTTCATATTCTGAAACACCTGAAAGTTTAAATTGAATAGCCAGAGCATCTGAAAAATAGCCCAAGTCTCCCTTTGCTATCCTCGCACCTCCACTCGCTCCAACCCGAATTTCAACGATTCCCATGGTTTCAAGGGCCCGCAATGCATCACGAACTGTAATACGGCTAACATCAAATTGAGTAGCTAGATCTTTCTCAGAGCCAAGCAAATCGCCTGGTTTTAGCTTTCCTGAAAACAAAGCTTCACGCACTTGCTTGACGATTTGACTGGAGATTGAATTGGTTCGCACGGGCGCCCAAGCTGGTTCCGTTGGTTTTAGTGCTAACTTTTCCATGTATACAAAACCCTATTGTTGTAAAAGCCACCCTTTATGTATAATGATATAACAATTACAACTAATTTTGCTTTGACGTCAATATTATTGTAATATTGGTGGCAAATTAAAAAAATAAAAGAATGTGGCAACCAACAAACTTAGACTGATTAGATTAATTCTAATAGAACTGAGGGTTTCGGGGATGGGGACTGTAGATACAAAGAATGCAAAGCCGGCAGTCCGTCGTCGGCGTGAAGGAATGGAAACTCCTCGCGCTAGAGTTTCCCCATTTCAAAAGAGAATGCCTCCCTCAGCACGCCGCATGGTTTTTATCAGGCAGAGCTCATTGTTTAAACAACGTGAGGCCCCCGTAAATCCAACATTAACAGAAATAGAGGACAAATCCGCTATTACCGAAGAAATAAAAAATATGGTAACGGAAATGGGAGCCAACACCGTTGGGATAGCAGAATATAATTCCAACATTCGTTTCTCTGATTCTGACGAGTTAAAATTAACCAATGTAATAGTTTTTGCCATGACTATGGCGTATGATTACATGGTCGATATCGGACCAAATTCTCAGGCTGAAGTACACCGAGTTTATCACGCTCTTGATGAGATTGGCGTTCGCGTCAGTCAGCAAATTGGGGCTTACGGCTATCAGACGAGAACCGAGCCCAATATAGCTGACTTTCCTCTTCCCGCCTATGCTTGGTTGGCAGGTTTAGGCGAACTTGGCAAACATGGATCATTAATTTCCCCAGAGTTGGGTTCCTCTTTTAGATTAGGCGCAATTGCAACTGACATGCCTTTGATCGTTGATGGGCCGAAAGATTATGGCATAGACGAAGTCTGCAATAATTGCAATATCTGTGCACGATTTTGTCCGGGTGATGCAATTAAACACGAAAAAAAGACTGTAAACGGGATAGAGCGGTGGCATGTAGATACGCCAGCATGCGAACCTTATTTTTTTCGAATGCACGGCTGTAAAATATGTCTTTCTGTTTGCCCTTATAACGCCAAGAGTATCTTTAAAAATCAATTTAAATCCATGGCGAAGGATATTCGTAAAGCGGGTGACGCCAAAGGGATGATGAAACTTATTAGTGAACGCACCGGAATTGATTATGAAGCGATCGAATACAACCCCGAAGACGAAGGCCGAATTAATACCAAAACAAATCAACCAATTTCTGACAAGAGGCCATAAGCACAGGAAAATACATGGTAAAATTCTTACTCCATCGCCTTTACATTTCGATTTTGGTAGCAATTACAGTATCGGTAATCTCATTTAGTTTATTGAGACTTTCGGGTGATCTTGCTGCTGAACTCGCCGGCGAGGATGCTACTGAACAAGAAATTGCGCACATTGCTCATCAGTATGGTCTCGATCGTCCACTTTATATTCAATATTTTGATTGGGCTGGTAACGCCATCACAGGTGATTTAGGACGTTCATTATTTACGAATGAGCCAGTGTCCGAAATGATTCTAGAACGGCTTGGTGTCACGGTAAAACTTGCAATTTATTCGATAGTTTTAGGTCTTTTAATGGCAATTCCTATTGGCGTTTTAGCGGCGATACGACCAAATACATGGGTCGACCGATTTGCCCTTGGTTTGGCTGTGTTTGGGCAAGCTATCCCTAATTTCTTCTTCGCTTTATTGATGATAATATTATTTGGTGTTCAACTTAGGTGGCTTCCAATATCAGGCAATGCTTCATTTGCTCATTTTATAATGCCGACACTCACGCTTGGAACAAGTGTTATGCCGCAGTTTATGCGCTTAACACGAACAGGAATGCTAGATGTTCTTGATTCTGATTTTATCCGAACGGCACGCGCAAAAGGACTTCATCCCATGCGGGTTCTTTTCAAACACGCATTACGCAATGCAATCTTACCTATTGTCTCCTTAATGGCCGTCGTGCTGGGATTTCTTCTAGGTGGGACCGTAATCATAGAGTCAATCTTTGCTTTAAATGGCGTTGGTTTCTTGGCCTTTGAATCAATCATGCGTCAAGACTTTCCTGTGGTTCAATCAATAGTATTTTTAGCTTCTATAGCCTATATTTTTCTAACGCTATGTTCCGACTTAATTAATGCCCAGTTGGATCCAAGAATAAGGTTAGGATAATAGAATGTTGGATCAAGTAACTCAAAAAAATGAAAACAATCAAGTCGATGAATTTGAAATTACGGTTCCTTCACCGCCTGAATTAATGAAGCGTCGTGCAAAATCACACCTTGGATTAATTCTTGGAGGAAGTGTGGTTTTATTTGCATTAATTATAGCTATTTTTTCCCCGTTTTTAGCCCCTTTTGACCCCTATGATCAGGATCTAACTCGTCGGTTAATCCAACCAATTTGGCACCCAACAGGCACTTGGGAACATCCATTTGGAACAGACGCCCTGGGAAGAGATTATCTTAGTCGAATAATGTTTGGATCCCAAGTATCTCTTATGATTGGGTTCTTTGCTGCCGCAATCTCTGCAATCGTAGGATCTACCATTGGCATGATCGGCGGTTATTTTGGCGGACGTACAGATAATGTTGTCATGTATCTAATTAACGTTAAATTGGCATTGCCTGGATTACTCGTGGCCCTTTCATTAGTTTCTGTATTCGGGGGATCAATCGTAGCGTTAATTCTTATTTTATCTTTCCTATTTTGGGATCGCTATGCTGTGGTGACCCGCAGTCTTACTCAACAAATTCGTGTAAATGACTATATCACGGCGGCACAGGCGTTGGGTGCCTCTCGAACCAGAATTATTTTAGGTGAAGTTCTGCCTAACTTAATGAACCAAATTATCGTAATTGCTAGCCTTGAGATGGCCGTTGCTATTATCATTGAAGCTGCCTTATCATTTTTGGGCCTGGGGATCCAACCACCAACGCCATCTTGGGGGCTACTTGTTTCAGAAGGTCGTTCATTTATGTTTTTCAAGCCATATTTAATTGTTCTTCCGGGTCTAGCAATTTTTTTCCTAGTAATCTCAATTAATATGATGGGTGATGGGATCCGAGATATTACAGCACCCGAGGGGCGCAATTAATGTCGAAAAATATTGTCCTCGAAGTTGAAGATTTATCAGTTGACATTGATGTCCCGGCTGGGCAATTGCATGCCGTCTCCAACCTAAATCTCAGCGTAAAGAAGGGTGAAACCCTTTGCATCGTAGGAGAATCGGGATGCGGTAAATCGATAGCATCGCTTGCTATAATGAATTTGTTACCCAGAAGGGCTACTTTGACCGCAAAAACATTAAAGCTTGAAGGACTTGATCTATTGAGTTTAAACGAACAGGAATTTGCTAATTTGCGAGGCGATCGCATAGGCATGATTTTCCAAGATCCGATGACTTCACTTAACCCGGTCTTCCGCATCGGGGAACAGTTGCAAGAAGTTTATATGGAACATGGTAAAGGCAATAGAAAAGAAGCTCGCGAGAGGGCGGAATTTCTTCTTGAAAAGGTTGGGATTGTTGCGCCAAAGGAACGTCTCTCTCAATATCCACACGAGCTATCTGGTGGTCTACGGCAAAGAATGATGATTGCAATGACACTTATGTGTGATCCGGCATTAATTATTGCTGATGAACCCACAACAGCTCTCGATGTAACAATGCAGGCCCAAACCTTGAACCTATTAAAATCCCTACAAAAAGAGTTTAATGCTGGATTGATTCTCATCACACATGACTTAGGTGTTGTTGCCAGAATGGCAGATCGGGTCATGGTAATGTATGCGGGGTATTCCGTTGAAACCGGCACAGCCAATGAGGTGTTTGACAATCCCACACACCCATACACGCAAGGTCTGATCGACTGCATCCCAGTTCCGGGTAAAAATAAACCTGGGACAAGGCTCGGTTCTATAAGAGGAATAGTCCCTGCCCTTGTCGGTAACATAAGCGGTTGCATGTTCAGAAATCGTTGCGATCTTTCTTCTAATAAATGTGAACGAAAAAACGTGCCACTTAAGAAGATAAGTCGAGGTCGTGAGTTTCGCTGTGTTCTAACGCCCGAAGAAATTGGCACCAATACACTTAAACTGGAAACTAACTAATGGATCAGCCAATTTTGCAGAATAATAATGATACACCTGCGTTAGAATGCAGGAATGTTAGTCAAAAATTCATGATAAAGACTGGAATTTTGTCACAGAAACAACCTCTCAAAGCGGTGGAGAACGTTAGCCTTAGTGTAAATCGCGGCGAGGTTATCGCAATTGTAGGCGAATCCGGATGTGGCAAAACAACTCTTGCAAAAATGTTACTTGGACTTTTACCTCCAACATCTGGAGAAATTTTTCTTGATGGTACTCCCATAAACTCTGTTGATATTTTTGATATAGCAAAAAAGGTTCAACCAGTTTTTCAAGACCCCTATTCATCTCTTAACCCGCGTAAAACAATTGAATCAATCATTTCGTTACCGTTAAAAGTTCACAACATTGGTTCCGAAATCGAACGGAAAACTCGAGTGGAAAAATATATGAGGCTCGTAGGTTTACCAAAACGCCTTATACATTCTTATCCAAATCAGCTTTCCGGAGGGCAGCGCCAGCGGGTTGCAATCGCGCGGGCTTTGATTATGGAGCCGCAAATACTTGTATGTGATGAACCCACTTCTGCTCTAGATGTGTCCGTTCAAGCTCATATACTTAACCTCCTTCAAGATCTGAGGGCCGAATTAAACCTTACATACGCTTTCATTAGTCACGATCTCGCCGTAGTTGAACACCTAGCTGACTGGGTAGCCGTAATGTATTTGGGACGATTAATTGAATTTGGCAAAGCACGTGATTTATTTAGTGAACCAAAGCACCCCTATACTCGGGCATTATTGGAATCAGTCTTAACCCCAGATCCAAATCAAGGATTGCCGGAAATTACGCTTGGCCGGGGATTACCAAATCCACTATCACCTCCAAGCGGATGTTATTTTCATCCGCGTTGTCCTGAAGCCGCCCCAGATTGTAGCAAGAATATTCCGGTATTAACAAAAAAGAAAAATCACCTGGTCGAATGCCACATTTATAAATAAAAAAAAGCCGCCACAAAATGTGGCGGCTTTACAATCAGAATGATTCCTAATTATTAAATACCTATTTCCAATGCATGTGATTGAGGGCTGCTCCATAGGGAGAAAGTGAGCCATCTTCAATCACTAAATCCTTACTATGCACAAAAGACGTCGGCAATGTAGAGATCGGTAAAATATAATTCATCTGGTTTACTCTGTCATAGCCTACCTTATAGACCGCCTTCCTTTTCTCTGGATCTAAAATAGCCTCACCCTTTATTCGAGCCTTATTGATAATTTCGTCATGCCAATAATTACGGGGACTCCACTTTCCTTTACGACCTTTCGCAAAGAAAACATTCAATGTTGAGGACGCATCAGGTAAACCACCTGAACTCCACAGACTTACCAAAATTTCAAATTTACCTTGACGTTGTAATTTTCGGTAAACACCAAAACTAACCGGCTTAACTTTACCACGAATTCCTATCTTGCGGAGCTCACCAGCGACGGCAACAGCTACAGGGCCTGCAGAACCCAAAGCCGTTATTGAAACATCAAAGCCGTTAGGGTAACCCGCTTCAGCCAAAAGCTTCTTCGCAGCACCCCTATTAAAGGAAGGAGGTTTAGTTGAAAAATCACAGCCCTTTTGAACACGCAAACACATCGAATCTAAGGTTCTAACTTTGTCGCCACCCGCAAGCACTGCACGAGCAACAGCCAGACGATCAAAACCCATAGAAATTGCTTTACGGACTCGTTGATCAGAAAGCGCTTTATTGCCAGACCTGTTAACTGAATCCATTGAAAGATAGGTGTAAAGCAAACCGCCGGTGGCCGTTGCGTTTAGTTGAGGGTTCTTTTTCAAGTCATCAACTTGGTCTTTTGGAACACTGCGGATAAGATCTATGCCTCCCGTCAACAATTGAGCAATACGGGTTTGGACATCAGGAATGGATTTAGCAATAATCGTTTTTATTTTAGGTTTAGGCTTCCAAGTCCCGCCATGCTTATAGTTGTCGTTACGGACCAAAATAATACCTTTGTTAGGATCAACTTGTGTCACTTTCAAAGGACCAGTTCCAATCGGTTTTTTACCAAATGTATTCTTGGCCTTGAGTTTTCCATGTGTGTCCGAAGGAAAAATCAAAATCGATTTTGCCAATCTCATTAATCCAACAGCGACCGGTTTTTTGGTGTGGATACGCACCTTATACTTGCTTAACTTTTCAACTTTATGAATCCATATATAGTTGGTTTTAAACCTGATCCGGGTTTTGGGATTTATCAACCAATTGATTGTATAAACGACATCATCGGCATCAAACTCCGATCCATCATGAAATTTTACATCGTTTCGAAGCTCAAAATCCATGGTTTTAGGGTTGATCCGCTTCCAGGACTTAGCCAACAATGGATAGAACTTGCCAGTAAAATCATCATAGTGGACCAATCCATCAAATACTATCCGCGCCGTTAAAGCTATTTCCGGCTTTGGATCATAAGCAAGATCAACCACGGAAATTGGATCGGCAAAACCTATTCTAAGTGTATCTTTAGACTTTTGCGCCATGGCACCACTAGTAATAGCCACACTCACTATAAGCGCTATTATTTGTACAAATTTTTTCATTATAAATTTCTCCCCTGTTTAAAAAATAATTCTATTTCTGTTATATTTGATTGGGCAACTTAAGTTAGCTAGTTCTTTTTGTTATTTAATTCATTTACCTTGCTCTCGATAATAGTTCCAACAAAGAAATCTGGGTTTTGTTTTGTGTACAATTCTACGGGGTTCGTAAACATAAAATCCTCAAAATCTTGATCAGAGAAAAGTTCTTTTTCAACATTCTCATACGCATCGGGAACACAATGCCGTATATCCTCAACATCCCAATGGCCTATATCAGAACCGAAAAAAGCCTTGAGCTTGGCTCCATAGTGATTAATTTTTGTATTAAACGCAACGGTATTCATGGCATCATCCGCCTCACAACCAAAATAGAAAGGATCCACAAAAAGATCACGTATATCTTCTTTTTTGCTAATTTCACATCTACGAAATTCGTCGAGTTCAATGTCACCCTTTATTATACCGCCCATACGATTTGTCTTGGTCTCGCCTAACAAAGCATCGGCCGTCAATATCCCATCACCATATTTCCCAGCCATTTCTCGGATCAGATTAGCATCCAGTTTCTCTGGATCAAGGTTCTCTTTCATAAAATCCAGATTTCGTTTTTCCCAATGCTCAAATAAGTCATTATATAGTTGAACCGCCCAACCAACACCGCCCTCCAGGAAAGCAAAATTTAGGCCTGGGAAACGGCGAGTAACCCCATCCATAAAAACCGCTCGGCAAAAATAATTTCCTGCAGTTGAAAATCCCCCAAGATGATTGAAAACAAAATTTGACGGCGAGGAATGACGTCCGCCGCCACCTCGCGCTGCTGTATGGCAGCCGACTGGAATTTTTAATTCGACGCAACGCTGCCAAACTGCATCATAATCATAAAGTCCATCAAGAGCCACGGGATTTACACGTTCAGTATACTTAGCTAGTTCGGGGGCGTTCTCGGCAATTTGAGGTACCGGCAATCTGACTTCGGTTCCAAAAGTCGCAGCCTTAAAACCAAGTTCATTAACGGCATAATCAAGTTCATTAATAGCCTCATCCGGAGAAAACATGGGTATAACACAATTGGGGATTAAGCGATCACCCACTTCACTAAAAATATCCGCCAACATCGTATTTAGAGCTCGGTGTCCGACCTGACGCATTTCATCATCACGCACATGCATCAATGGTAAACATGCAGTGGAATAAACAATCCCGACGTCAATACCGGCTTCATCAAGCCTTTCTCGATATAATTTTGGCAGCATTGCAGTTGCACGATCCAGCGACTGTGGACCCGAAGGCATACCCCAAAAAATTTGCTGGCAATCTTGATACTTCCAAGGTGATTCCAGATTCTCGTAGCGTAAAGCCACTTCAGGTCCAGCAATTTTCTTGACGTAATCTAAGATTGTCAGACGAGCTTCCAGAATGTGGCCGTCGCCATCGACAATCGGGTGTGACACCTTAGCTCTAACATCAGCCGCATTAAGTTCTAGTGATTTTAGCATAAACACTTTTCCTCTTTTTTTGTTTGGTAATTTATTTAGCTATTCCTCATGAGGTTCATCAATGGCATAATTGCCAGCTTCAAACACAATCGCAGGAGCATTCTCATCAAAGCTAATGCCAACAGGATCTTTTCCCTCTGCCACCGCATCAACCTGCTTCTTCAAAAAACGACGTAACATTACAATACCAGCATCAGTCTGACCCAAATTTTCATTATCGTGCACAGCTATTTTTCCCTGGCCGCTATGAGCCTCATAGTCGCCTGGATATTTCTGGTGTTCTTCTTCTGTTAGATCCTCCCAAAACTTTCCGTTTAGCCGTGAACGCCCTTTGATCATCGATCCCTCTTCTCGTGTACGACCGCATGTGTAAATCCGAAATGAAGTATTATCTATTGGCAGAACCCAGCCAATCGAGCTGACACGTGCAAACTCTGTAACGCGAGGACTTGGTACAACCCGCAAAGTTGGTAAAATAGCCATCGTTATTCTCCGGTGCGTTCGCCCCCCATCAAGCGGCCGTAAGGAGACTACTTTAATCCCCATTTCGACCTGTTCAAAGGTAACATCGGGCATGGCGCCCATTTGTTCCGTGAATTGCGTTCCACTGAATGAGCCATGCAAAATCGGAACATGAAATGGATCAACAACATTTTCGTAGTGTTGCAACCAGTTGCAGTCAACGATCACGGGGCCTCCGCTTCCAACACTGGTATCATTAGCCTCAAGAAATTCGCCTTCATCCAAAACCTCGAGACACTCATACTTAGGCAGAACGGGCTGCCGATCAGGAGGGCCTAAAAAAGCAAAAATCAAACCGTAATGCTCCCTTAGTGGATACCAAGGTTGGCGAATTTTATCCTTACCTCGGCCTCCATCTGGTTCACAGGGCTGGCTTGTACACCGACCTTCGACATCGAACGCCCACCCATGATAACAACAACGAAGACCGTCTTCATCAACTTTGCCATAGTACAACGTCGTGCCACGATGACAACAATGAGCATGGACGAGACCGGGACGCCCCTTAAGATCGCGGAAAAGGATAAGATCCTCTCCAAGAACGCGTACCTTCCTCGGTGTTTTGCTAGCGTGCGAAACCAAACCTATTGGATGCCAATAGCGCCGCAACAATTCACCCATAGGTGTCCCACGGGTAACCTCTGTCATTGAAGGGTTATACGGCAAAGGAGGATTTAAATAACCATTACCCGCATGTTGCGATTGCTGCATTGCCATTATGCTAACCTAAAAATACTTCCCTAAAATTTCTTATTTAATCCGCTTCTTAAGCATTATGGGTTTTCCACGTTTGTCAGAAATTTTCCAATCCCCATCAATTTTCAACATTTTATCCTTATAAAGAAATATGACGCCCGGACCATCAAGTGGGGCCGGGCCGTCAAGCTTCTGTTCACCATCATAACGATAAATTGTAACATATTCTGCTGTACTGGCATGATCTCCATCTTCCACACTGACTTCAATGTTGGTCACTACATGGCGGATGATTAGATTTTCACCTCTTTCCTGCATTGCTGTCATTATCACATCACGGCCCTGTAACTCTTTGCCTTGACGCTTCCAGATCCCGTCTTCAGTAAAACAATTTACAAGAACGTCATAGCGTCTTTCATCAAGCGCATTATA
>CAZXGI010000041.1:0-4721 GCA_964639965.1 uncultured Rhodospirillaceae bacterium | reverse complement strand
TTCATTAAGAAAGTAATGTGTATAAAGATCATGCCTTAGATCAATATCGGATTGCGCCCGTTTCAATGCCCGAAAATACTTGACCACGTCATCTCGATTAACGTTCTCGGGGACCATCGTTGCTATCATAAAGGTAGTATCTAGAATTTTTCTAAACCCTAGTTGTTCAAGTATATACATAGGAGCCCCAAATGCGTTCCCGGCAGGAACCTCGCCGTCAACCAATAAATCTAGACGCCCCATCAACAGCCCGCCAAAATGGAGATTAATTTCCTCTGTTTTTAAGAAGGGCTCTAAACCCTGAATAGTCGAGTAATGACTTCCTGATTGATAACCAACGGTCACGGGTATATTTGCTAGATCTTCAGGTTTTTCAATATCAGAGTCTGGAGAAACAAATATACCAGACGGCGTGACTGAATAAGCCTCTCCCCATAACTGTCCGTGACCTGCAGAGGCCGCCATATTCACGGTCCAATGACAGGCACAGCTCACATCAGCATCTCTTCCTTGTTCAAAGGTTTGATACGCTCCTTTCTTATTTTGCTTACCCGTACCAACAGCCTTGGATGGTGGTGTATTTTTTCCAAATATGTAGTCCAAACCTTCATCTTTGAAGTAACCTTTTTCCTCGGCTACCCATTCTTGGAGCCGCATATGTGGCCGAATTATAAATTTACTCATGTCTTATTTCTCCTTTTAAAACCTTTGGCCCTTTATTCAGCTGCAGACAAAACCTGCCCACCCGAAAATAAATGTTTAGCCCCTTCTGCAAATTTCTTATCTTTATCAAGAACAACTGACACTGACCGAACATTATATAACCGACCATCAAGCGCCGCCGCGGGTTCTTTTCCCTCAGCAACTGCCTTTGTCAATTTAATGAGGCTTTTTCTGAAGGCTATGATTGCAGCATCTGACGTTCCCAATTTTTCCTTTGAGCGATCAACAATGGATCCCATGCTTTCCTGCACAGCGGCATCCTGGTTTGGTATACCGTTAATCCCCGTAAATGATCGTGTCCGCTGCACCTCTCTATCAATTAGATAATTATTATCGCGATTTTGAAGCGGATAATAATTCTCATCTATGGGACCCCACATCCCATCTTTACCGCCAGAAAATTTACGTTCATCTTTCGTGTACTCACGTTCAGGACTTGCCCCAAAAGACCAAGTCCAGGTATTTTCATCGTCAATTGGCACCCATGCATGTCCAGCATAGGGCTGCCCTTTTGACGTATCAAAATCGCCAACCGGAGGTATCATTGTATAATAAGGGTAAAGATACTGGGTGATCCGCCAATAAAATTTTTCCGACCCTGCGTTACGGCGAGCTGCAATCCTAAGCCCATAATCCATTTCTTCAATTTCAAATACCGGGTGCCGATCCTGCGCATGATATTTGTTCCTTGGGATCGGAGACTTTTTATTATTGGCTTGATTGTCGGTGCGACTATGTAGAAATGAAATATGACTAGAATCAATACCACCTTCGACAGCTTGTACCCAATTATTTTGCTGTAACCGCTTTGTCGCTGTGCGTTGCTTCTTTGGCAAATAAGCCCACTCTAATTCGGGCGGCTGGGGTTTTAAAACAGAAGGGCCCATATAAATATAAATCACTCCGCCACGTTCAACGGACGGATAGGAAGTAATTTTTATTTTATTCTTAAAGTTAGTGTCATCAGGCTCTGAAGGCATATCAACACAATTCCCCGCCACATCAAACTTCCATCCATGGTACACACAACGAAGACCACACTCTTCATTACGACCAAAGAAAAGATTAGCTCGCCGATGGGGACAGAAAGAATCAAGAAAACCAATCTCACCATTACTATCACGGAAACAAACCAAATCTTCACCCAACAAGCGAAGATTTATTGGATCACAATCCGGTCGCGGCAACTCTTCAGACAATAAAGCTGGCGTCCAGAACCGCCGCAATAATTCACCCATTGGTGTTTTAGGGCCAACACGTGTCAAAAGTTCATTGTCTTCCCTTGATAACATATTTTTATTAATCCCGCGTCCAAGTCGCAAATGCCATTGCATTGCCAGTCCCCGCATCCGACCTATAACAAGGTACGTAGTCGAGAAGGTTCATTTTAAAATCAGTTATTGAAATAATTCCAGCTGTTACAATCCAGTTTTTTGTTTCAGACGTCCCCGAACGAAACATCCAATTTGGTTCGCTTAGCAATGTTTCAAGATCTCTTGAAGCCATAGCGTCAAGTATTCGACGATCAAAATCTTCATCAATCACAAAATGACTGACACCTCCAGAGGCTGCAACTGCGACACGTTTATCGCTATCCCAAGCTTGGATGGCCCGCCCAATCATTTGGCCAAATTCATAACAACGCTTTGGCGTAGCCTGATTAGGTGGAAAAAAAGTATTAATCAAGATAGGTACTAATGGTCGCGGCTTATCATTAAGTATTTGACGATATATGTAACCGAAAGCGTGACCAATACCGCGGGGGCCATCGTCACCCATTGGCTCTGTTTTTGAAGCTGCAATATCAAATTCTTCTTCAATAGCCTGCTCGATAATTTTTAATGCAAGTTCAGGTTCACACGGATAAATTTGATCTTTATCAGGATGAGTGGCGCGCATGCTATAAGCCAATCCAGGTGCCATGCTGTTAGCTTTTTTCTCGCTATATGCCGAATTTACTACTTGATCTCCATAATAAACTGCAAAAGTCGGCTGAACATCTTCCTTAAACCATTCCCGCTGATCGTCTCCAACAATGAGAATGACATCGGGATCAACATCATTTATTTTCTCGGAGAGCACCTTTATCTGTTTTTGACAGCGACTATGACGCTCTTTACGGATCTCAAGCACATTTTGTTCTGCAAGGTTTTCGTCCTTACGCAACTTATATAGTTCCTCGAAATTATAAATTTCACCACGAAATGGGTGCGCGGGATTCTTTTTATCGGCCTCAGCACGCAAATCCCATTTATCGGGAGGAGTCGACAGCAAAGGACCATGGGCACTTCCAAATCCAAATACAATATCTGCCATTGATTCTATTCCTTTTCTATTCTGCTGCAACCGAGAGAAGATCTTCTACCTTCACAGCCGCCTTGTATTGTTCCTTGTAAGCCTCTAGCCAATCCTGATCTTCCGGCGCTACAAAGTTCCCACTTCGAACGTTCTGATATATGGATGCGTCTTTAGCAACCGCTGGCAAAGACCTGTCTTTTTCGAAGGCACGTACAGCTAAAAGTAGACGCTTACGAACTTGGGTAATCATTATGTCACTAGGTGCAAGATGTTCGAAGCTATGATCAGTAATACTGCCCATGCTTTCAGTAATTGCTTGATCTTGAATATGAAGTCCCTCAATGCCCGTATAACTGTATTTTTTCTGTACCCCACGGTTTATCAAATAATCATTTCTTTTGTTAGCGACAAGGCGCCAACGACCATACCAATCTGTATTATTTGGAATAAATTCATATTCGTGTGACAGGCCAACAACCGGTGCTCCCTGTCGGCCTAAATCTCCCGCTTTGCGATGAATGACGACAAACATCATATGTTCATCGTCTATTGGAACCCAGCCACGTGCAATGATAAATTCAGAAAACTTACCAGCGGGTTGCATCGTCCAAAAAGGGAAAAGAAATTGACCGATCCGCCAATATCGTTCCCCATCGTCCGCCGGACGATGGGCCCCATACATGACACCCCATTCGGTATCACGGACTTTATATTCAGGTGCTCGGTTACTCACCACAAAACGATGATGGTCATCCTTTTCAGAAACATCCTCAGTTCTTGATAAACCTGCATGCAGAAATCCCACATGCGAAGTATCGAGATCACCTTCCATAGCTTGCAGCCAATTGCACTCCCGCAAAATAAAACGAATGCTGACATCTTCCTCAGGCAACAGGTTCGGACTTAGAGAAGGTAACTTTGGTGCTTCTTCTTTCTCTCCCATATAAACCCAGATCACACCGTTTCGTTCAAGGGTCTTATAAGCTCTGGCTTTAACTTTATGTTTGAAAACTTGTTCTTTAGGTACATTTGGCATATCGGTGCAATTCCCATCGACATCAAATTTCCACCCGTGATAGACACACCTAATGCCGCCAGTCTCGTTTCGGCCATAAAACAATGAGGCGCATCGGTGTGGGCAGCGATGATCCATGATCCCCACTCTCCCTGAGCTATCGCGAAACGCTATCAACTTCTCACCAAGCAAAACTAAGCGGAGTGGACCACCGTCCAATTTAACTTCGGAAGATTTTGCCGCCGGCAACCAAAATCTACGCATAAATTTGCCCATTGGCGTTTTGGGACCAACTTTGGTTATAGCATCGCTATCGCTAAATGGCATTTGTTTAATCTTCTTCGGATTATTGAGAAAAAACGTACCGCTATCTTATCATTTTATTTCCAATACATAAGGACCGGAGAAGCTCCAAAAGTTTCTATTTCACCACCATCTATTACTAAGTCTTTTGTATGAAGAAAGGTTGGTGGATTAGGAGTAATCGGCATCATGTATGCTTCCGTATTATTTCGATCAAATAATGTCGCGTAAATTTTGCGACGCTCTTTATCATCGAATGCTGCTTCAGCCTTTGGAATGGCTTTCGAGATCAACTTATCACCGTAGTAATTCCTAGCTCCTTTCCCGTGAAAGAAAGTAGCCGTAGATCCAACATCAGGTATACCGCCGGCAGCCCATTGAT
>CAZXGI010000040.1:9360-23209 GCA_964639965.1 uncultured Rhodospirillaceae bacterium | reverse complement strand
TCCGCATTTAATACAAGTGCTGGACAACTTTCTATTGTTACAGACAATGCAAATGTCTCCTTTTATCTCAAAAGCTATATAACAATACGGTTTTCCATCAATATTTCAACTACACAAGCTATTTGGAGAGAATATTTAAAAAATGTGTCATATATTCAGTGTTTCGATGTTTTGTACGATCGCTGGAAGATAACTGTTTATTACAAGTGAATTTATGTGGGCTTTATTTCTTTGAATCTATTTAAAAATTTTCTCCAAGAAATCACATCCAATCTTAATTCCTTCGGCATCAATTGAATGACCAAGGTTAGGTCGAATGTGCCCTTCGACTTCAACCTTTAGCGCTTTTAGGTGTTTGATGGCAATTCGTTGTTCCTGAAAAGGGATTAATTCGTCTTGATCTCCGTTTACTAGCACTACCGGCGGGTAGCTCGTGATTTCGTTGGCTAAAACGTCTTTTCCTAAAAGTCTACCTGAATATCCAACAACACCGGCTATTCTAGCCTTGCGACGCGTAGCTACAAATAATGAAATCATTGTTCCTTGGGAAAACCCAATAAGGGCTAACTTGTCTTCGCTCAGGTTATATTTTTCTAATTGTTCGTCTATGAAACTGTTTAAAATAGGTCCAGCCGATCTAGCTCCAGCTAGCATATCTGGTTCTTCTCTTTTTTGAAGGCTGAACCATTGGAAACCTGCCCTTGCACCAGGTGGAGCCATATCGCAGTCTTCTGGAGCATTTGGTGAAATAAATTTAGCATTAGGTAATACGCGGGCAAAATGCGGAGCAAGATTTATTAGATCATATCCGTCTGCGCCGAGACCATGTAATAGAATGACCAACTGTTTTATTTTATCTAATTTGCCTACTGGCCCAAATTCTGGTCCAACAAGTTTCGGGATGGTGCCCATAATAGATAACCTTCCGTAATAAGTTCCATAAAATATATTAATAGTATTGCATAGCAGTCCCAAGCAAAACATAAATATCAGGATGAAAAATAAAATAGTTTGTCAAAACACTGTTGTTACCCGATTTGCGCCAAGTCCATCAGGTTACTTGCATTTAGGACATGCATATTCGGCTTGGTTTGCCGAGCGAATTGCAACAGAGGCTGGTGGCAAATTTTTGCTTCGTATTGAGAATATTGATTATAGTCGGTGTCGTCCGGAATATGAGAAAGCGATTTTGACAGATCTTAATTGGCTTGGTTTGAAGTGGGAAAAACCTGTACGGCGACAGTCCGATTATATGGAGGAATATGCTTCTGAACTGGCAAGACTAACAGAAATGAACCTAATTTATCCTTGTTTTTGTACAAGAAAGGAAATTAGGCGTGAGGTCAATAATATTACTGCAGCGCCGCATGAGAAAGTTACAGATAATCTGGGTGTATTTTATCCTGGCACTTGCCGCAAACTAAATTTGTACGATAGGAAGAAAAAAATAGCCTCAGGTCAACCATATGCACTTCGTTTAAATATGAAAAAAGCCGTTAATCAGGCGATACAAAAATGTAAGACACTAAATTGGTTGGATCTGGATGCGGGATTACAATCTGCCACACCAGAAATATTTGGTGATGCAGTAATCGCACGCAAAGACTATCCAACCAGTTATCATCTTTCTGTAGTAACAGATGATGCGTCACAGGGTGTTAATTTGATTACACGCGGCGAAGATCTTAGAGATGTGACCCATATACACTGTTTACTCCAAGCATTGCTAGGGCTTGAAAGTCCATCTTATAAATTTCACCGAGTATTGGTTGACAGCATGGGAAAACGATTTGCCAAGCGCGATAAGTCTTTGACTTTAAAAAAATTGCGCGAAGACGGTATGACGATAGCTGAAGTTAGAAAGATGGTAGATCTTTTTTAAATCTAGAAAATTATCCTCATAAATTTCCATTGATTGCATAATCTAATACTTGAACAACCTTAGTTGGATTATCGGTGACCGCTAAAGCTGCTGCATCCACCTCTTTTAGTGCATGAGTTAGGTCTTTTGAATGAAGTACGATTATAGGTTTACCTAAAGCGGCCGCAATACCCGCATCAAATGCTGCATTCCACTGGCGGAATTTTTCTCCAAATTTAACTACTATAATATCGGATTTTGCAATCAGTGTTCGTGTTCGGATTGCATTGACTTGAGCACCTTTATGATCTTTCCAGAATGGGTTTTCTTCTTGGCCAAGTATTTCAACACCACAATCGTCGCTGGCCTCATGGTCAGTGACGGGCCCAACTACGGTCACCGGTAATTTTTTAACTAAACAGCCCTCAGTGATCTGCTCTCGCCAATCCGAATGTATTTCGCCAGAAAGATAAACTGTCCAATTTTCCATCACTATAGTTTAAAGCTTGCTATTGGTGCGGATACATTAGTTGCAGTCTCATTAACTTTACGCAGCAACGGTTTTTCTCTTAGTGTTGGGTACATAAGCAATTTCACAATGTTCCGCACAATAGGGTTTTCCTATTTTTGCCGGTTTTCCACAAAAACGAAAATCTGGCTTTCCAGGATCACCGTTTGGCCAAGAACACATATTAGCTTTCAGGCTATCTAATGTTATGACTTTGTGGTCTATTTTGGTGACAGGGGGTTGACGTCGCATAGCTAAATCAAGGCGGCGAACTTTGCCAACAACAGCATTTTTTGTAATACCAAGTTTACGGCCAATCTCGCTTGCCGAGATACCAGTTGCCCATAATTTGGTTAGTTGTTCGACACGTTCTGGTGTCCATTCAAAGCTAATTGACATATGTTTATACCCCATTTGAAATTAAAACATTTGTCTCGAGAACAGTTTTCTAAGAGACATGAACTAATAATAGTAAAGACGTTCTAGAACTTACTATATTTAGTATTATATATAGACGTCAATACTATATTTTGTGTTATCCACAACATATTGAAAAAATCTTAATTGAATAAATATATCTATACGAAAAGAGAGGGGTTGAATGACAAAGTCAGGAGTATCATTATTTAAGTATTGTATTTTTATTTAGTGTCCTGCTATTGATTGTGGTTTGCTAACAAGGGGAGTATGTGATTCTAAAAATTGTAATAATTTTGAAATTTATTGCTTCATTATTTATGAGTCATATTTTATTTGTAAGTGAAAGTTGGGCAGCCGATCCCTTCGCAAATGTGCAATTATCTCCAACTGTAAAAACATTTCTCGTGCTCAAAGATGTGAACGTACGTGGAAAACCGAAGAATAGATCCGCTCGTCTTGGCCGACTGCGTAAGAATGAGAGAGTTACAGCTATTGGAAAAGCAAAAAGAACCAAATGGATTGCTGTAAAAAAAGGAGGGAAGAATCTGGGGTTTGTTTATGGAAAGGCTCTTGTGCCTGTAATTGATGGTAAACTTATTAAACCAATCAGTAGCAATATAGTTTCACAAAAGAACTCTGAAAATACGTTTTCGCCATGTAAATACAAAATTAAGTTTGTTGGTAAAGTTATAGTTGAGGGCAGTTTACAGATTACTTCGGATTATAACTTGGAAATGGAATGTGATTACAAGAAAAGAACGATTAAAATAAATGCCACGATGTTTTTAACTGAATTACCATATCTTGATAATAAACAGCCAATATTTCAAATCAATGTGGATTTGTATAATATTCCGATAGGGGCCGAAGACATGTTCTCAACAATAATATTGTATTACGCTTTGGAAAATCAAATCAAATTTGATAGGGTTAACAAAGAGCCTTTGAGGTCAAAGGAAAGAATATTAAACAAAGAGGCGGGTAATTTGAGCGAAGTTCTAAAGGGGGCTGTAGTTATGGCTCATCAAAGTTGGGGCCCAATTATATGGTCTGAACTTGCTAAAGTCAGAAAGAATTAGGAAGCTTTATTGTTTTTGCTCTCTTGCGCGCCAGCCGATATCCCGTCGATAAAATCCCTCCTTCCATTCAATAACTCCAATCGCTTTGTAGGCTCTTTCTTGGGCTTCTTTAACATCAATTCCTTGAGCTGTAACACCTAGAACCCGGCCACCATTAGATAGAATTTTTCCATTTTTAGCCTTCGTTCCAGCGTGAAAAATATTGACGCCATCCATCGTATCTGCCTGCTTTATATTCTTAATTTCGGAACCTTTTTTGTAACCGTTAGGATAACCTTCTGACGCCATAACTACCACTAAGGCAGCTTCATCTTTCCATTCAAGTTTGATTTTATCAAGTTTGCCTAAAACAGCTGCATCTATAGCCTCAACAATATCGGATTTTAGACGCGCCATTAACACTTGGCACTCAGGATCACCAAAACGAACATTAAATTCTAGGGTTTTGATTTCACTATCTTTGATCATTAGACCAGCAAATAAAATTCCTTTAAAGGGGCGACCTTCTGAATACATTGCGTTAATGGTTGGCTCTATTATCTCTGTCATTATTTTGACAATGGTGGCATTATTCATAAATGCTGCTGGTGAATATGCACCCATCCCACCTGTATTTGGTCCCTTGTCACCATCATATGCTGCTTTATGGTCTTGCGCCGAAATCAAGGGTACCGCTGTTTTGCCATCGACTAATGCAAAAAAGCTGACTTCCTCCCCATCTAGGAACTCTTCAATAATGACTTCTTTACCCGCTTCACCAAAGCTTTTTTTATTTAACATTTCATCTAGGGCTTTTATGGCCTCATTTTCAGTATTGGCTATTATTACACCCTTACCTGCTGCCAGGCCGTTGGCCTTAATAACAATAGGAGTATTCTTTTTCTTAACGTAGGCGACCGCTTCTTTGAAATCTGTGAAACTCTCATATTTTGCAGTTGGGATATTATATTTCTTGAAAAGTCCCTTCATAAATGCTTTTGAACCTTCGAGTTTCGCTGCTTTTGCGTTTGGACCAAACGCCTTAATATTTTCTGCTTCTAGCGCATCTACTAAACCAAGCACGAGCGGGACTTCAGGTCCAACTACAACCAAATCAATATAGTTTTTTTTCGCAAAATTCACTATTCCAGGTATGTCATCGTCCAAAATATCTATGCACTCAGCAGTTTCTGTTATGCCTGCATTACCTGGTGCACAATAGAGTTTTGTGCATCTCGGAGATTTAGATATAGCCCAGCAAAGAGAATGTTCACGTCCGCCACTACCCACAACAAGTATATCCATTTACAAACTCCAATTTATTATCGTACTATCAGTCAAAGGTGTTTTAACATAAAATATCAGTAAGTCATGACCGATAATCGCGAAAATGTTGTTCATGCAGAATCCTCGGGGGATAACCGCCCCATTTTTTCTGTAAGTGAAATTTCTCAGTCCCTAAAGAAATCCGTAGAAGGAAATTTTGGCCATGTCCGCGTGCGGGGAGAAATTTCTAGGTTCACGCTTGCTCGCTCTGGACACATGTATATGACTATGAAGGACGAAAGTTCAGTGTTGGATGCTGTTTGTTGGAAAGGCACGTCAAGCAACCTTTCTGTGAAACCTGAAGATGGGATGGAGGTGGTTGCGACCGGACGTTTAACGACATATCCCCGACGTTCTAATTATCAAATTGTGATTGAGCAGTTGGAGATTGCTGGTGAAGGTGCACTTTTAAAACTTCTTGAGGAACGCCGGAAGAAACTCCTTGCAGAAGGCCTTTTTAGCCAAGAACTAAAAAAGGAATTACCCTATTTACCGGATTGTATTGGGGTCGTAACTTCACCCACTGGCGCCGTTATTCGAGATATTTTACACCGATTAGATGATAGATTCCCACGGCATGTTTTGTTATGGCCAGCTAATGTACAGGGTGATGGAGCTGCTGAACAAATAATAGCGGGCATAGAAGGTTTTAATCGAATAAGGACAGGAAATAATATCCCTAGACCTGATCTCCTTATTATTGCTCGAGGGGGTGGTAGCCTTGAGGATCTCTGGGCTTTCAATGAAGAAGCTGTTGTCCGTGCTGTTGCCAATAGTGATATTCCATTAATTTCAGCTGTTGGTCATGAAACAGATACTACATTAATCGATTTTGTTTCGGATAAACGCGCGCCCACACCTTCGGCGGCCGCTGAAATGGCTGTTCCTGTGCGGGCTAATTTGATTGAGGAGTTTGCAAATTTTGGAGTGCGACTGCAACGAGCAATGAATAGATCTTGTGAAGATTACTGTCGTAATGTTGAAAATTTGTCACGCGGGCTGCCGAACCCGACACGGATTGCTGAAGAAGCGACCCAGCAGCTTGACACAGCTTTAGAAAGATTGATTAACGCGGAAGGGGTTTATTTTAAGTATCTTTCATCTGAGGTTCTTCGACTATCAGCTGGGCTTATTAGTCCGACCCAGTATATTGCTGTAAAGCAGAATGAATTTGTTAGCAAAATTGGTACATGGTTTAGCGGGGTTAGCGATTTTATTAATAAGAAATCCCATGAATTAGATCTTGCTGCGATAAAATTGGAGAGTGTCTCATTCCAACGTGTGTTAGATCGTGGATTTGCGCTAGTCACAGATTCCCAAGGCGAATCAGTGCTTTCTGCGGCTACAACGAAGCGAGGAATGAAAATAAATATTAAGTTTGGTGATGGCGATGTTATGGGTAGTATTTTGAGTAAAAGCAGTTCGACATTGAAGAATAATAAGCCAAAACAAAAACAAAACCAAAATAAGAAAGATAAGTCGCAAGGTTCACTCTTATGATTTGGCTTCCAGTTTTTCTTTTTCTTTTGCTAACTAATGCAGCAACCACTGCTGGTCAAATAAAATTGAACGGTAAATTGATTCAAGGTGGACTTGTTGTAGGTTGGGCGCCCCCGGGAACAAAAATAAAACTTGAAGGTAAGTCTATTTCCCAAGCTGCTGAAGGTAGTTTCTTATTGGGTTTTTCTCATAATGCCAAACCTACCGCTAAATTAGAGATTCTTTTTGAAGACGGTTTGATTGATCATAGACTACTCTCAATTGGGCAACGTGATTATGTTATTCAACGAATAAATGGTTTACCAAAACGGAAAGTCACGCCAAATGCCAAAGATTTAGCTTTAATCACACAACAGCGTAAATTAATTAATAAGGCTCGGCTAATTTCAGTTATGAAACCGTATTTTATTGCAGGGTTTATCCGCCCGGTTTCAGGAAAGGTTAGTGGAGTATTTGGTTCACAACGTATTTTGAATGGAAAACCAAGGCGTCCTCATTTTGGTCTGGATATTGCGGCACCCGAGGGATCAGAAATTGGAGCCGCTTCTGACGGAATGGTTGTTTTTGTCCATCAAGGTATGTTCTTCAATGGCAAAACGGTTATTATTAATCATGGTTTAGGTTTGCACTCAACGTATATTCATATGAAATCCATCCTTGTTAAGGTAGGTATGGAAGTAAAAAAAGGACAAACCGTTGGTACTGTTGGGAAGACAGGGCGTGCCACAGGTCCACACCTTCATTGGGGTTTGGATTTAAACCATATGCCACTTGATCCTGAACAATTACTTAGCAAATAGTTCATTTTTATTTGGCCAACGATTATGGACCCATAGCCATTGTTCGGGTTGCTTCTTTATCCAGTTTTCTAAATTACTATTTACCTCAGTCATCATTTGATGAATGTCGGATTGTTTATCACCCGTGTTCGGGTGAACCAGTGGAGGGTGGATAGTGACCCTGAAATTTGCCCCTTTCAGTCTTTCGACTTGCACTGGTACTATCGGGCATTTAAAACGCAATGCCAATTGAGCAAGAGCAGGCGCGGTCATGGCGTTGCGCCCCATAAATGGAGCTTCAATACCGTCATTCATTTTTTGGTCTACCAGCATAGCAAGATGTTCGCCTTTGTTAAGTGCTCGCAGAATATCTTTTGCACCATCTGGACCCTTGGGAAAATATTTTCCTCCTGTACTCTCACGTCCTCTTTGAACCAAACGATCAAAGAACGGGTTGTTTGCTTTACGGTAAACTAGATGGAGTGGTAAGCCCCTTTTAGTCGAAACAAGGGGAACGAGTTCCCAATTGGCCAAGTGACCACCAAAAGCTATACCTGGTTTGCCGTCATCGCGCGCTTGATCTAATATTTCTATACCAATGACTTCGACGCGGCTATTTTCTACATAAGGATTGAATTTTGCCAAATGTGGGTGTTCTCCTGCAGTTCGGCCCAAATTGTCCCACATTCCAGTAACAATTTTTTCAATTTCAAAGGAACTCAACGATGGAAAAACGATGGCTAGCTCCCGCCGGGCATTTTCTGTGACGCGCAAATAAGGGCCAATCTGACGGCCCATCCAACCGCCTAATGCTGAGGCTAGATCTAGTGGTAGCATGGAAAAGAAACCATTTAGGACCCACGCCATAATGGCTTGGCTTGGGTGTAAAATAAATTTACGCAACCATATTTTCATATAATCATAGCCCGTAGTTTTTGTAAGTATTTAGATAAGAGGTTTTATGATACTATCAAGTGCAGTACTATCACTCCAGTGGAGTTTTATTGGCAAGGCAATAATATTTTTTTGTTGTGAAGTATTCAAACGCACATAGTCTTTTGACGTTGTGACTAATTTAGCATTTTCTTTTTTTGCTATCTTCAACAAATTTGATATTTCTTTTTCTGTATATTTATGATGATCAGCAAAATCCCGTTTTCCAATTATATTACAACCTATATCAACTAAGGTATTAAAAAATTTTTCAGGGCGCCCAATGCCTGTGAAAGCGAATACTTTCTCATTATTTAACAAGTGCACATTGGTGCTGGGCTTGAGTTCGGCTTTATATATTTTAATGGGCATCGGTGAAGTTTGGGAGACAAGACTGGTCAAGGTGTCTTTGAGACTGAATATATCTTTACCGATGATAACAACAAAATTTGCTCTTAAAAGGCCGTTAGCTATTTCTTCTCGTAAAGGTCCTGCTGGTATTAGATTCCCGTTACCAAAACCTACCTCCCCATCAATAACTATGATGGATAGATCCTTTTTTACCGATGGATTTTGGAATCCGTCATCCATCACGATAATTTCTGCTCCCATTGCATACGCTCGTTTAATACCGGCTTCACGGTTTGCGCTTACCCAGGTCGGTGCAAATTCAGATAACAATAAAGGTTCGTCACCAACTTCATTTGCAGTATCGGATTTTGGGTTTACTAATAATGGTCCGCTATTAGCTCCTCGATATCCTCGGCTTATGAAGTGAACAATTTTGTTATTGTGTCTTAGAGCATTACAAATTGAAAGTGCCGTGGGTGTTTTTCCTTGACCGCCTGTTACTAAATTTCCTACGCAGATTATTGGAATTGGCGCTTCCCATGTTTTTGAATGATTTATTATTAATTCACGTGTTAATCCATATATCCAACTGACTGGTTTTAGTATGAAAGATTGTATTGTGTTTTTCTGGTTATACCAGAATTTAGGTGTCCGCATGGGGTGTCACCAAAATTTTATTAATTTCTTCAGCCACAGAATTGACTATTTCAGACTGCGAATTTACAAAACGTTGACCAATGCGGATCATGTTCTCTCGTTTCTTTTTGTTCAACAACAAAGTCGAAACGGTTTTTGCAAGCTCTTCCGTATTGTTGATTTGTATTGAGCAGCCAAGTTTAATCATTTGCTCAGTTATCCATTGAAAATTTGTCATGTGTGGACCGTGGATGACTGCGCAATTAAGGTTTAGGGCTTCCAGAGGATTTTGACCACCGAATGCTTCCAAAGATTTTCCTATAAAAACTATCTCAGTTAACCGATAAAACACGCCAAGCTCTCCAATTGTATCAGCAATATAAATATCAGTTGTGTTAGTGACTAAACCACTTTTGGAACGCAGCATGCTGTTAGCCAATATTGGCTGGACCTTGTGTAAAACCTCTGGTCCTCTTTTAGGGTGTCTTGGAATTATAATGGTCAGGAGATTAGGAAATCTAGATTTTAAACATTTATGGGTTGTTGCAATTATTTCTTCTTCACCGGCGTGTGTACTGACAGCTAAGAAAACAGGGCGGTGTTTAATTGCGGATTTAAGCGCAGTGAATATATAGGTATTGGCGGGTAAGGGCGCTGCCGCAAATTTTAGATTACCGAGATATTTTGAATTAATTGCCCCTAGTATTTTTAGGCGATCAACATCAATATCTGACTGCCCTAGGCAAAGTGTAAAGCATTGCAATAAGGTTTTAATCAAGCTAGGCGCGCCTCGCCTCCAGCCTATAAAGGATTTTGTCGAAATACGTCCATTTACCAAGACCAAAGGAATTTTGTGTTTTTGTGTCTCTGTAATGATATTTGGCCAGAATTCACTTTCCGTCCAAAGTGCAATATCCGGCTTCCAGTGATTCATGAAGCGTCGAACATATGATGGTCGGTCAACCGGAATATATTGATGAATTGTTCTTTGTGGGAGACGGTTTTTTACTAATCGGGCTGATGAGACCGTACCTGTTGTTATAATTAAGTGGGATTTTATATTTTGGATCAACAGTTTTTCGATTAGTTGCAACATAGAAATTGTTTCTCCAACGCTTGCTGCGTGAAGCCAAATTAATTTTCCAGAAGGTCGGCTAGTTGTTGATATTCCCAAGCGTTCATTGAACCGATCGCGATCTTCTTTACCTTTAAACTTCCGTACATTTAGATAAAACAATATGAATGGTGCACCAAGAATGGTTACGATCCGATAGATTGCAAGTATCATCGGATATTCCCTCCGGGTTCTGGTTCAGGCGTTTTTTGTCCTAATAATTTATCGGCATATTTAGTGAGTTGACTGAGTTGTTCTTCTAGTTTCTGACGTCCTTCTTCGATTTCAGTTTCATTAGCTTTTGCTGAAATCTCTATTGGTTCACCCCAAACAAAAACGCCTTTTGCAAAAGGTAGCGGTAAAACAAAACGATCCCAGCTTTGAAATATTTTCCATTTTGATGAACTGTAACTTATTGGTAGAATTGGGACCCCGGATAATTTTGCAAGCGCGATTGCGCCTTTGTTAGCGCGCATGCGAGGGCCTCTTGGACCATCTGGTGTGATGCCCACATAACCTCCTTTAGTTAAGGTTTTTAGCATGGAACGCATCGCGATAGCCCCTTTGTTTTTCCCTGGGTTCTTTAGTACGCTAAATCCAAGGTATTTGATCGTTTTTGCAATAAGTTGCCCGTCAGTATGGGCAGAAATCAGCATGTAAAAAGATTGATTATATGGCCAGGCAAAGGACATCATTAGCAATCTGCCATGCCAGAAACATGTAATAAAATTTTTTCCTTCATTTATCAATTTTTCTGGGATTGCTTGGTTTTCGATGCTCCATTGACCGCTTGTGTGAATAAAACGAATGTAAAGGCTTAACAATAAACAAGCAAAATTTCTAAGTATACCATTTCTCGAAATGTTTTTTATAAATCTTGGTGTTGCCATGATTTTGTATTAACCGTCTATAATTAGTTTTTATTGTTCTTTGTCTTGTTTGCGGAAGATTGATCACGAAACTGCATTTGATAAAGTTGCGCATAAATACCATTTTGCGAAATTAATTCCGTATGTGAACCCGATTCTTTAATAGTTCCGTTATCAATTACATGGATTAAATCAGCATCTATGACGGTTGACAGCCGATGTGCAATAACTAATGTTGTTCGATCTTTCATTAATTTGGTTAACGCAGTCTGAACATTGCGTTCAGACTCAGTGTCTAATGCAGATGTTGCCTCATCTAGAAGAAGAATAGGAGCATTCTTGAGCATTGCCCTCGCAATTGCCAGACGCTGTCTCTGTCCGCCCGAGACTTTGGTTCCGCGTTCACCCACGAAAGTGTTATATCCATCGGGCATATTTATTATAAATTCATGGGCCGAGGCGTTCTTGGCGGCATTGATGATTTCCTCCTCCGAAGCATCTTGGCGCCCATAAGCAATATTGGAACGGATGGTATCATCAAAAAGTGTTATGTCTTGGCTTACAAGTGCAATCGCTTGACGTAAACTTTTGAGTGTAACATTCCGGATATCAATTCCATCAATGCTAATTTTACCACTATCGATATCATAAAATCGTGGTATTAAATTGAGAACTGTTGATTTTCCTGCCCCCGACATACCAACTAGTGCCACTGTTTTTCCCGCGGGCACATTAATGCTAACATCGGTGAGAGCAGTTTTTTCTGTAACGTAGGAAAAATGGATATTTTCGAGTTGGATCTGACCGCCATTTACATTAAGGATCCTGGCGTTCGGTTTTTCAATAATTTTGGGTTGGCGATCCAGAAGTTTAAATAAGCGATCTGCTCCGGCTAGGCCCTCTTGTAAGCTCGCATTTAGATTAGCTAGTCGTTTCATTGGTTCATAAGCTAACAGTAATGCCGTGATAAACGAGAAAAATGTGCCCGCATCCATATTATCATGGATGACTTGGTAACCGCCGTATGCAATAACCATTGTAATAGCAATACCACCAAGGCTTTCCATGACTGGGCTGGCTAATGCGCGAACGCGAGATGATTTAAATACCAAAATGAATATTCGTTCAGCAATATCACGCACTCGTCGCTTCTCGTATTCTTCCATGCTATATGATTTAACAACACGTGCACCCTGAAAAGTCTGTTCTAATAGAGTCGTAAATTGTCCCATTTCTTCTTGTGTATTTGTTGTGACTTTACGTATGCGTTTGCCCAGACGTACAATAGGGATTACAGCAATAGGAAAAACTATAAATGCCAATGTTGCTAAACCCCAGTTCTGCCAAAACATAACCCCAACTAAACCAATAAGCGATAAAAAATCTTTACCAAATCCTGTCAGAGCATTCGAAACCGCAACACGCATCATATTGATATCTATGGTGAAGCGTGAAATTAAATTACCTGTGGGCAGGTTATGGAAGAAATTAAGTTCCATTTGTGTGAGGTGCGCATATAATCGGTGTTGGGTATCCGTAATGATTCGTTGACCCACGAAACTCATTAATACTGACTGTCCGTAATTAGCTATTCCTTTGACAGTAAAGGTAACAAAGACAGCACTAGATATTATCCAAAGTAAGCGCTCGTTTTTTTCAATAAAAACGTCGTTTATAACTGGCTTCATTAACCAAGCGCTGGTTGCCGTTGCGGCTGCGACTAATGCCATGCAAATAAGAGCAAATATAATCCAGACTATATAAGGACGAATACTCTCTCTAATTAGTCGCGACATCAAGGCGTAAGTGGTGTTACTTTGGTTTAGTGGTTTGTTGCTCAAGGCTTTGAATTCCTTGTGGTTAAGAGGCGATCAACCTACAAATCCTGAACTATCTTTTTTTCTCATGGGAACATAACATGAGAATTAATAGAAAGTCACTGAACGCTCGGTAAAATAAGTTGAGTAATACTTTGCTTATTTTGCAAATCTTTCGTTATTTTAAAAAAATACTATTTTCCAGCTAAAGTCATACCGTCAATTCTTAATGTAGGAGAATCAATTCCATAACGGTATTCTAAATCATTTGCTGATTTTAAATTATGGAACATATCATTTAGATTTCCAGCTATGGTGATTTCGCTAACAGGGTATGTGATTTCTCCATTTTCAATCCAGAAACCTGCTGCCCCTCGACTATAATCACCGGTTAGGTTGTTAATTCCCATCCCTATTAACTCTGTTATATATACCCCATTTTTAATATCACTTATAAGTTCAGTAGGTGAAATATTGCTAGGTTCAAGATAAACATTTGTTGCTGACGGTGAGGGTGGTGAACCCGTTCCTCGTGATGCATGACCTGTGGTCTCTAGCCCGAGTTGTCGGGAGGACCGAAGGTCTAACAACCAAGTTGTTAGCCGGCCATCATCTACAATTTTGCGTTTTCTATTCTTTACACCTTCTCCATCAAAAGGTTTTGATCGGAGGCCTCG
>CAZXGI010000040.1:0-9260 GCA_964639965.1 uncultured Rhodospirillaceae bacterium | reverse complement strand
ATTTGTTCTGGAGAAATCATATCTTCTGCGTAAACTGCGCTAGTATAATCATAGTCCCTTTCCATTTCGACTCCTTTGCCAGCCAGAACAGAGGCGCTGAGCGAATAGTGGGAACCTGAATAGGTTTGAGAAAAACCATTGGTTGCGGCGACCGAAACCCTAGCCTTCCCCCATCCAGCTTCTGCACCTTCAGAATTAGTAACCCCAGGAATGGCTCGTGCAGCCTCTTCAGCTCTATTTGCCCAATCGACAAGTGTTTCTGTATTTGGTTCGCTGGGATCAAAACTATCGATATCAATGATCTTAGAGATTAACTGGTCTTGTTCTGCTAGACCACAATAAGGATCTTCAGGAACAGCTTTTGCCATAGAAATTGCACGTTCGATTAACTCATTTAAGGTCTTTGGGTTATCATCGGACGAAGAAACGATCGCTTGACGTTTACCAAAAAATACACGTAAGCCTATATCTGAGTTTTCTGATCGTTCTAGTTTTTCAGGGTTGCCAAGCCTTTGGGCAACCATTAGAGATTGGCTTTCAATATGAACAGCATCAGCTGCATCTGCGCCTTTGGCCAGAGTTTTTTTGAGTAATTCCTCGAGAAGATTTAACATTGCTTTGCCGTCAGTCATATTGCATTTCCTGTAAATTTGATATTATTTTTTCCAGATAGCTGTGCCACTCCCAGGCAGGCCGAGGCTGTCCCATACATTGGAAATTTTCTCAATTACAACATCGGACATTTCTATTTTAATACCCCAGTCCCGGTCCGTTTCGGGTGGGATTTTGTTGGTTGCATCTATACCAATCTTTCCACCAAGGCTAGGTCTGGGGGACGCAAAATCCAGATAATCAATTGGGGTACTCTCTATTAAGGTTATATCACGAACAGGGTCAGAGCGAGTCGCTATTGCCCAAATAACATCTTCCCATTTGCGAATGTTAATATCTTCATCAACAACTATAATAAATTTTGTATATAGAAATTGTTGAAGAAAGGACCAAACACCCATCATAATACGTTTGGCATGGCCAGGATATGATTTTCTGATAGAAATGACAGCAACGCGGTAGGAGCAGCCCTCTGGCGGCAACCAGAGGTCAATTACTTCTGGGAATTGCTGTATGAATAATGGAATAAAAAGCTCATTAAGTGCTTCGCCGAGAATTGAAGGCTCATCTGGCGGACGACCTGTGAAGGTTGATAAATATATCGGATTTTTTCGCATAGTTACAGTGTTGATAGTGAAGACCGGGAATTTCTCAATCGAATTGTAGTAGCCGGTATGATCGCCAAAAGGTCCTTCATTTTGGTAATTATCTAAAGAAACCGAACCTTCTAATATGATCTCTGCTTCAGCTGGAACCTTTAATGGTACAGTTAAACAATCAACCAACTCGACTTTTTTCTCTCTGAGTAGACCTGCAAATTGATATTCAGACATGGTATTGGGTACCGGGGCAACGGCTGCTATGATTGTTGCTGGATCTGCTCCTATTGCCACCGCAACTGGCATGCTTTCCGTTTGCTGAATATGATGTTGAGCACCGCCACGGTGTTTGAGCCAACGCATTAATGTTGAATTCTTGCTTTTTACCTGCATACGATAAATACCAAGATTGAAATTATCTGTTTCTTTTGTGTCTATGCCCTGAGTGACTACCAATGGCCAAGTGATTAGTGGTGAAGGTTCATTCGGCCAACAAGTTTGGATAGGTAAATCATAAAGATTAATATTATCACCCTCGAGAATTATTTCTTGGCATGGAGCATTGGAAATTGTCTTCGGTTTCATTGTCATTGCTGTTTTGATTAGAGGAAACATATTGACGGCTTCTTTCCAGTCACCAGGTGGCTGCGGTTGGCGCATAAAGGCAAGTGTTTCCCCTAGTTTGCGGAGTGTTTCTGGTTCTCGTCCCATACCCCAAGCGACGCGCTCAATAGTGCCAAATAGATTTACTAAGACTGGTAAATTGAATTTTTCTCCATTTTCTTTTATAACGTTCTCAAAAAGGATAGCAGGGCCCGATTCTGCTAAAACACGAGTTTGAATTTCAGTAATCTCGAGAACAGGTGAGATTGGTTCAGAAACTCTCACTAAACGACCATTGGTTTCTAACATTTCGACAAATTCTCGTAAATTTTTGAAAGCCATACCGTCCTTCTTTATTTTTTAGCAAAATACTATTCTAGGTAGTACTATAGGTATGGTATGATTGCCAAAGGTCAAGTCAAAGATGATCCATTATTTTACTGGAAACAGATGACTTGATATATGAATCTATTTGTATTTTATACTTTACTGTCTAAAATAATTTTATACCGTACTGTCTAAAATAATTTTATACCGTACTGTACGATTACGGGTTTTATTCTGGCTATAAAAATGTAGTTAACGGGTATGGAAGTGTTTTTGTGAAAACTATCAAATTGCTGGTTATTTCATTTTTTTGAATCTTTGCGTCGGAACGATAAGTAAGAATAATCTGCTCAAATTCTAACCCTCCTAACTATGGGTCATTACTATGGTTCTATTCAGTAATTAGGAAATTATATGGCTTTCTCACCACGATTTTTGGATGAAATTAGAACTAGGGTTGGTTTAGCTGAGGTTGTGGGGAGAACCGTGCGTTTGATCAAAAAAGGACGCGAATTTCAAGGTCTCTGTCCTTTCCACAAAGAAAAAACACCATCATTTACCGTTAATGAAGATAAAGGCTTCTTTCACTGTTTTGGTTGCGGCGAACATGGGAGTGTTTTTGATTTTGTCATGAAAACTAACAATATTTCATTTCCCGAATCGGTTGAGCAACTTGCGAATGAAGCAGGACTTGAGATTCCAGTTGAGACGCCACAAGAACGTCAGCGGCAGATTAGGGCTAAAAATCTTTTTGAGGTAGTAGAGACTGCGGCTGTTTATTACGAGAAACTCCTCTATATGCCGGAGGGAAAAAAGGCGCTGGATTATTTACTTGAACGGGGTATTAGTGAAATATCAATCAAGAATTTTCGTGTAGGATTTTCGCCAAATAGTCGTGGTGGATTAAAAACAGCTCTTTCACGCCAAGGTATTTCTGATGAATTGATGATTGAGACAGGGTTATTGATACAGCCGGATGATCCTTCGCGTCCAGCATATGATCGCTTCCGAGGTCGAGTGATGTTTCCGATAACCAATCGGAGAGGTCAAGTAATTGCATTTGGAGGGCGTATTCTGGGTGAAGGCGAACCAAAATACCTTAACTCTCCCGAAACACCGATTTTTCATAAAGGGGACAACTTATATGCTTTTTCGCAAGCAGTTGAAGGTGCACGCGAGACCGAAACAATTTTGGTGACTGAAGGTTATACGGATGTCATTGCGATGAATCAGGCTGGGTTTAAGAACACGGTTGCTCCATTGGGGACAGCATTAACGGAAAATCAATTGCAATTATTGTGGAAAACAGTCTCGGAACCCATACTTTGTTTTGATGGAGATAAGGCGGGTCAAAAAGCTGCTCGCCGTGCTGCAGAGCGTGCCATACCACTTTTAAAACCTGAAAAAAGTTTAAAGTTCATATTGCTTCCTGACGGAGAAGATCCTGATAGTTTAATTAAAACAAAAGGTGTAGTGGTTATTAAAGAGATTTTACGTGAGGCCGTGCATTTATTTGAACTAATCTGGCGTGTTAATACTTTTGGTTATAGGCTTGAAACACCCGAAGATAGAGCTGGTTTAGAGAGCCGCCTAAAGAATATAGCTTTAAATATTAAAGATAAAACTGTTCAGCGCTATTACTTAAACACGTTTAAGAGCCGCTTATGGGAAGAGTTTGGTAAGAATCGGAACAATAATAATTTTTCAAGAGGCAAACGTCTTCAAGCTCCACAACGAACGTCTTTTGTGCCAATGTTAGAAAAATCTGGAAAGAGTGCATATATTGATACTATTTGGATTCAACAGGCGATTTTGATTATAACATTAATTAATCACCCACTTATATTTGACCGTATAGGAGAACAGTTGAGTAGTCTTGAATTTAGTGCTCCAGACCTTGACAAATTACGTCAAGAAGTATTAAAGACGCTTGCTTTATCTCCTAGACTTGAAAAACAAGCCCTAAGAGACCATCTGGAGAAGACTGGGTTTTCAAAGCTATTGAACGACCTCTTGGGTCGACAAGTTATAGACCACGCTAATTTTGCCAGGCCGGATGAAAATATTGATGTTGCCTTGAAAGGTTGGGAGCAGACGCTTCGACTTTTTCGCCGCAATCAACTGTTAGAAGAAATTCGAACAGCTGAGAAAAAGTTGTCTGAAAACCCAACCTCGGAAACATTTGAGTTGCTAAAGGCCTTGAAACAGGTTGCAATGCAGAAAGAGGATGCGGAGATTTATTCGTCGGACTTTAATGAAACTGGAAGGGCCTAATTAGGCCAAGAAAATAGGATGTAATGGAATAAAGTTGCTAGAATAGAATTATTATAATTTATAAGAAATTTTTGACAGTTCTTTTTGAACGAAATTAAACGGGGTTAGAATGGCCACAAAGAAAGCGACCAGTGCAGCAAGAAAGTCACAATCACAGGGTGATGCTAATGATCGCCCTCTTTTAGATTCGATCAATGCTGCGGTAAAGAAAATGATTGCCCTTGGTAAACAACGAGGTTTTGTAACCTATGATGAATTAAATTCAGCTCTACCGCAGGACCAGGTTTCATCTGAGCAGATTGAAGATACGATGTCTATGTTATCGGAATCTGGTGTTAATGTTGTTGAGAATGAAGACAGTGAAGATAACAGTGATAGTTCTGAAATACAAAAAGAAGAAGAGAAAGAGACAGAAGCAGGCAACGTTGGTGAAAGTGATGTTGGGCGTTCTGATGATCCCGTTCGGATGTATTTACGCGAGATGGGTAGTGTAGAGCTTTTATCACGCGAAGGTGAAATTGCTATTGCAAAACGGATAGAAGCAGGTAGAGAAATGATGATAGGCGGTATTGTCGAAAGTCCCATGACAATTAGATCCCTCCTTCAATGGCGTAAAGATTTAGATAACGAAGATATGTTGCTGCGAGATATTATTGATCTTGATGCAACATATTCTGGTCCAAAAGAGGATCATACGATACCAAAGATTGACGGTGATGGTGGAGAAAGTATTGAGGGTGTAATAGCAGCAGCAGCACCTGCAGTTAGAGAGGAAGTTGAAAAAAAGGTCAAAGCTAATTTAGAAAAGTCAGATAATGATAACAAAGAGGACTTAAGTGGAAAAACGGATGAAGAATCAGAAGATAGTGATGATGATGAAGAAGAAGGTGATAATAGCGTGTCTCTAGCCATTATGGAACAGACATTACTACCAGTAGTATTAGAGAAATTTGATGCAATAAAAAAGACCTATGCGAAATTGAACCGTGCCCAGGAAAAGCGGTTGGTTGCTGTTCAATCTGGAGAAACGGTTGCTACAAACACGGAAAAACGCATAACTAAGCTTCGTAGCGAACTGATTGATTTGATGGAAGGCATCCATATTAATAATAATCGACTCGAATATCTTTTGGGAAATATGTATGATCTCAATCGTAAATTGGTTAGTAACGAAGGCAGACTTTTACGCATTGCCGTAAAAGCAAAAGTAAAACGAGCTGATTTCCTCGAAGAATATACGAACAATGAACTTGATCCCAATTGGCTTAGTCGAGTGTCAAAACTCAGCGGTAAGGGGTGGGCCGATTTTGGAAAGAAAAATAAAGCTGAAATTATTGAAATACGAAATGAAATTTCGGAGATAGCCAGTGAGGTTAGCCTGCCAATTGGTGAGTTTCGTCGTGTTGTAAATACTGTTCAGAAAGGTGAGCGGGAGTCGGCAAAAGCAAAGAAAGAGATGATTGAAGCCAATCTGCGCTTAGTTATTTCAATAGCAAAGAAATACACCAATCGGGGTCTACAGTTTTTAGATTTAATTCAAGAGGGTAATATTGGTTTAATGAAAGCTGTTGATAAATTTGAGTATCGCCGTGGTTACAAGTTTTCCACTTATGCTACTTGGTGGATCCGGCAGGCAATTACTCGTTCTATTGCGGATCAAGCGAGGACTATTCGTATTCCCGTCCATATGATAGAAACAATAAACAAATTGGTGCGAACATCTCGTCAGATGTTACATGAAATTGGTCGCGAGCCAACTCCGGATGAGTTGGCAATTAAACTTGCCATGCCTGTTGATAAAGTGCGTAAAGTCTTAAAGATTGCTAAGGAACCAATTAGCCTCGAAACTCCAATCGGGGATGAAGAGGACAGTCATCTTGGCGATTTTATTGAGGATAAAAATGCAATTCAGCCTTTAGATGCTGCTATTCAAGGTAATTTGAGAGAGACCACGACCAGAGTTTTAGCTAGCTTGACTGCTCGTGAGGAGCGAGTTCTGCGCATGCGGTTCGGCATAGGAATGAATACAGACCATACTCTAGAAGAAGTTGGTCAACAATTTTCAGTTACACGTGAACGTATACGCCAGATCGAGGCAAAAGCTCTACGCAAACTCAAGCACCCAAGCCGCTCAAGAAAGCTTCGTAGTTTCTTGGATTATTAATTATCAATTTTTAGTTACTATAAAACTAGCAGATTTATTGTATTTCATATTTTTTTCAGCATATTTTGGGCTTGACCAACCAGTGTTTACCGCTAGTTTGACGCTTTCTTAATTGATGATTTACCTAAGTGGTGGGGGCCTGTAGCTCAGTTGGTTAGAGCCGGCCGCTCATAACGGTCTGGTCGCAGGTTCGAATCCTGCCGGGCCCACCATTTTCGCAAACGAAACTACCGCCAGAGTGCGAACTGCCACCAACCTCCTAGAACCGCAGGCTTTGGCGGTACTTAGGGTAAGAAGAGATAGGAGAATTAAACCCTCAACATGAAGGTATAAAATCAATACCAGATGCAATAAAATAAAATTGAGTTAAATGATAGAATGAGAGTTTGTGATTTAAGCTGTGTGGCCTTTGAAGAATTTAGTATAAGACGCATTCATTTTATTAAATGCTTTTCTGACAGCAATTGTTGCATCACCTAAGATAATTATCGGATCCATATCTACGCAGTCAAAGAATGTTGGTAAATCTTTTGCTATATTTTTTATATGAGTTAGACAGGCGTCCGCGTCTGCGTAGCGTTCAAAAACGTATAATTTTTTTTTATCTTCGCTAAACCAGAACTCGTAGTTTAAACATCCAATTTCAGTTTTTGTTTTCCTAAGGAGATTATTTACTAATGTTTCTAGATCATCTATTTTTTGATCTTTGACATTTGCACTTAAAGTCCAATAAATATTTTTTGTCATGATTAAACACTCTTTGGGTAATGGTAGCTGGCTTATTTCTAATATTACTTAATTGATTTTTTAAAAAATTAATTATTATCATGTTGCCATGGAAAATATATCCATTGTCGTTTAATCAACCAAAGGACTAAAATATAAAATGCTAATGCGGCAATGCTATAGTGAAAAATGTCTTTGGTTATCGTATCTACTAACCCCTTTTCTAGCAACACTAGCACAACAGAAAAAATCGCCAGTAATACTATCCCATATAAAAACCAATGAATTATTTTTAACATTTTATTCAACGTGCTGTTCCTAATAATTTAATCTCCATTATAACTAGAAAACAAATGAATTGGTTGTGCCTTTATTACCAATTGTTAACAAACATCACTCTACGGTTTTTTTGCTAGCCCGGTGTTGATTGCAGGTAGAATTGTCCAAAATAGTAAGTTGCCCCGTTCATTGAAGATACTTAAGAAAAATATATTGATTGAACCGAAACTCATCAATCTCTAATTGGAAGAACGGGTTTATAGAATTATTCTCAAGAACAGATATTTGAGAATTCTGACGGCTCGTAGCATCTTTTAACGTAGCCAAAAGGGTCGAAATAAACGAATAAAGAATAACCACTTTGCTCGTGTGCTAAGGGTTTGCTTCTTATTGATAAATTTTGTCTTACTCAATTTTATAGAAGGCCATTTTTTAAAGAACAATTTTAGCGCTAGGCCCCAGACGTCTAACTTGGTTGTTTTCTTTATCATCATGAAAAATTCTACAAACCTAAATTATTGTTTAGTTTAGTGTGTGTTTGACTATTAGTTGAGTTGCTTTTTAATACAGAAACTACGTTCTCTATTGCAATGTCTCTTGAAGCTTCTGGATGATGAAATTTATAGATAGTTACACACGCATCAATGTTCCAGTCATCGGAAAAATTCTTTTCTCTTAACGATTTAAACGCTTTTGCAATTGCCTGAGAGCAATCAGTTATCATACTATCCATAATTATAACGCCTAACATTTTATAATGATAATAATAATTATCATTATCATAAAAGTAGACTTATTAATAATAATTATCATTGTCAATAGTAATTTGTTCCAATAAGCGTATTTTGTCGACCAACGGAGCCCCGATATAATCCCTAATGTTAAACAACCCTGCAGAACTCAGAGCGGTTCGCCAAGTTTATTTTTAGATGTATCGGACAAGAACTTAACGAGCCTGGGGATATACCAATTCTGTATGTTTTTCATGGAGATACGCAGAGGACAAATAGAAAAGTTTATTTTGCTAACTAGATGCTGCCGCTCTAGATACCAGAATTATTTTCTAATGGATCTGATAATCTTATTTATCAAATTATGAGTTGGTTAAGATTTTATCAGGGAACGAGAATTGGTCTCGCTGAAAAGAAGGTCTGGTTATTTCTATAGTCTTTATTAATTTAGCATGCTTGGTAGCCAAGTCGCGACTGCGGGAGCTGCTATCAGGAGGCCTAGAACGGCCAACTCTATTAGAACAAAGGGCATAGCTGAGCGTATCACCTGTCCCAGAGACACCTCGAATGGTGCCACTCCTTTCATAACATAGAGCAACAAACCGAAAGGTGGTGTAAGCAAGCTGATTTCCATGACGATCAACATCAGTACCATCAACCAGATCATGTTAATTCCAAGAGTTTCCGCGAGTGGCATGTAGAATGGTAAAGTTAGTAATAGCATACTCACCTGATCCATGAACGCCCCCAGAAATAAAAGAACCACCATCATCAAGATTACAGCAATGAGAACACTGGGGTTCAGTCCTGTCAGTACTTGCAGTAAACCATTGGTTGCGCCAGAAGCAGCCAAAGCCTGCGAGAAGACCATTGAACCAGCGATGATGAACAGGATCATAATGTTGATCTTGGCAGTTTCCATCAGAGATTTCCATATCTCGCGCC
>CAZXGI010000039.1:0-23558 GCA_964639965.1 uncultured Rhodospirillaceae bacterium | reverse complement strand
ACGCCGGTAGAAAGGACGTTAACAACAGGCCCTCCAGATATAGTGCCAAACATAGCAGAGCTGACAATGGCAGCATGGGCAGGTCCACCCCGTAGTTTGCGTGTTAACAAGAACGCCAGCTTGATCAAAGAGCGTCCGCCAGCAGATGCCCCAAACAATGATCCAAGGATCACATAAGGAAATATTATATCCATCGTGATGCTGATAAAACGGCCCAAGAGTCCTGCCGACCCATTGGTCAGTATATCACGCACGTTTGCGACGCCATCAGTCAGTTGACGAGGTTCACCACCAAGTTTCGTTACCCAATATTTTGAAATATCATCGGGGCCATGAAAGTACCAAATAAACACAGTAGCGATAGTATAAATAGCCACGGACAGCGAAACCATGACTAGAGGGAAACCCCAAACTTTAATGTTATAACCAAGGAATACGAGTACTCCAAAACCTACGATAGTAAAAAGCCATAGGCCCGCGTTATTTATGCAACTTGGGTCATCTACGGTTGTCGGGATGGGCAACCCCATTGATTCAGCATATTCTTTTTCGGCTAGTAATGCTTTGGCAATTAGTTCAGCCCTCTCACCTGTAATACGATCAATAATACAGACAGCTTCAATCTCCATTAAATACGTCCAAGCTACGGCATATACCATAACGATAAAAATAACATCTGCAGCAAGGCTAAACCCCGCCGTCAACGACCCCTTGTCTTTAAACGCTCGATAAAAAGAATGCTTAAAAACAACTACGGTCATCATCAGGGCAAAAACAAAAGGATTAAGATACTCAAACGGAAAACGGCGGATAGCAAGAGCAGGATAGTCGACAAACTCTCTCGCCCATTGGTCAAGACCAGGCAACGTGGGCAACGTATGAACCATGCCTACCACAACTAATAAAAAAGCAAGAACAGTTGCAATTTTTTCTGCTACTGCTGGCTTACCAGGTTGAGGCAGTTCATTCATAGAATCTCCAATCCTTCAACGTTTGCAATTTAAAGAGCCAAAGAACGATGATGACCCAAACGACTATTACGACTAAATTCCTTAGGATAAAATTGTCATCAGACCTTTTAAATTTGAATATTCAAGCGAAAATTAAAAATTTCAAGATATCCATAAGTTACATAAACTCATCTGCCAAACCTTTTCTTTAGGCATTGTAATTTCGCTAAGTAATGGGCGCCCAATTTTCACCCCAGGCGTCTTTCCAGAGCCAAGGTCTGGAAGTGTTTGATTTTACTGTACCTCCTCGCCATAAATCAAACTTAGGATCCGCGTATTTAGAAAAACAAGTTTCTACCTTTCCGGATAATTCTCCCATAATCGAAGTAAACTCAGGATCATTGGAAAGATTTTTGCGTTCCTCTGGATCATCTTTGACAAAATACAATTCATCTTCCAAAGGGTAAGTTTTGCTGTCTTTAAAACGTTTCATAAACAGCCAGTCTTTTGTCCGAATACCTCTGCTTTCCTCCTGTTCAAAATAAACGACATCCTCCCAGTCTTTTTGCTCCCCCTGCAATAATGAAACAAAACTGCGCGAAGGGATCCCCGGAACATTTCTCATATCATCCAAACCGGCATATTCTAAAATAGTTAAGAACAAATCTACGCCACTAAGATGCATATCCGAAACTTGATTGCTGTTGATACCGCCTGGATGGCGTACAAGCATTGGAATGTTATATGCAACACGATGCAGGTTCGATGGCCACGTCGCCTGACCATGTCCCCAAAAACCTCTATGTCCTAGGGAAAAACCATGATCGGCAGTAAATATAACTACGGTATCTTTATCCTGCCCGCTATTGTCAAGAGCTTGCAAAATCTGGCCAACTCCATCATCGACAATGCTCATTTGGGAGTAATAATTCCGGAGCGAATCCAAATCATTAGGGATCCTCAAAAGGCTTGAAAAATCAGGTCCTCCTGGACCGCTCAAATCTTTTTGCAAATCATAGATTTCGACCGTAGATGCGCTAAGCCCTTCCCGGGGCACTGAATTCATAGGCATATTGGCATAGATATGCGCAAATCTATTGTCCGGCGGACCCTTAATTGCTGGCCAATGACCATAGGGGCCATTGTAAGGAACATATAGGAAAAATGGCTTATCCATACCGGCGCGGTTATTAATATAATCAACTGCCTTGCCGGTGAAAAAGTCTACAGAATGGTCATCACAAGTAAAGGTCGCTCCATTTTCTACCATGGTATTACCGTAAAAGCTGATTGTATGGCCCCGAGCGAACGTCACCCAGTGATCGAAACCATTTTGTGCCTCAAATGGTACTCCTAAATGGTACTTTCCAATCATAGCCGTGTCGTAACCATTGCTACCAAGAATTTCGGGTAGTGTCGTGATCTCTTCTAAGGCGTTCCAATTTTTTGGCCATTTATCGACAAGCCGATCATCAAGCCAAGTATGAACTCCATGCTGACAAGGTAAGAGCCCAGTTAACGCAGAAGCTCTTCCCGGCGAACACATTGCATTGGGGCAAAACGCGTTGTTGAACCTCATTCCCTCAGCCGCCAAACGGTCCAAATTAGGCGAATACATTTCCTCATTGCCATAACACCCTAAAGTGTCTGCCGATTCGTTATCGGTCATTATAAAAATAATGTTGGGAGGATTTTCCATAATACTTAACCTTGGCGGAAACTATTTATAGGCAACAACAGAAAGCGCCTGTATTACAACTTCAATAGCCTGATCAACATGCTGTTTTTCAAATATTAATGGTGGGGAGAAGATGAGCTTATTCGCCTGAATTCGAACCCATACTCCATTTTCCTGGCAGATTTTCTGGATAGCCATAAAGTATGGATCAAATGGCGGAATAGGTTCTTTTGTATCCCTATCCTTGACAAACTCAATGGCCAACATTAGGCCAACACCTCTAACGTCGCCGACCGTGGGATATTGTTTAACTTCATTAAGCCGCTCAATAAAATAATCACCGATTTTTCCTGCATTAGCAGCGAGATTTTCATCCATAACAATATCGAGGTTTGCAAGCGCTGCTGCACAGGCCAAAGGGTGACCAGAATAAGTATAACCATGCATGATTGGTGCCATAGGATCATCCTTTGACCAAGCGGCTTCAATGCGTTCATTAACAATCGTTGCGCCCAAGGGGATATAACCTGAATTTATGCCTTTTGCGACGCACATTATGTCGGGTTTAACGCCCCAGTGCCGACTACCAAACATAGTTCCTGTTCGCCCGAATCCGGTCACAACCTCATCCGCAATCAGCAATACATCATATTTGTCGCAAACCTCTCGCACCCTAGGCCAGAAGTTCGCAGGAGGAACGATCATACCGCCAGCTCCTTGAACGGGCTCAGCAATAAAGGCCGCCACGGTATCGGGACCCTGATGCTCTATTTCTCTTGCCAGAATACCTGCACAAATTTCACCCAGCTCCTCGTGATCATCGGTCCAGGCATTGCGATAAAGGTAAGGACTGTCAATTTGAAAGCAACCCGGCAACAAAGGTTCATAAGCCCTGCGCCAGGGGATTCCTCCACTAACGGACATTCCTCCAAAATGGACGCCGTGATATGCGTGTTTTAATGAAAAATATTTTGTTTTTTCAGGCTTGTTGGAAAGTTTCCAAAATTGTCTGGCAATTTTAAGGGCACCTTCAATGGCATCCGAACCACCGGACGAAAACAAAACCTTCGCCATGCCTTCCGGCTCCAGCATCTTAATTAGGAGAGAAGACAATGCGATCGAAGGTGGATTGGAAGCATTGCCGAAGGTATTATAATATGGGAGTTTGTCTAATTGATCGACGATTGCTTTTTTTATTTCAGGACGATTGTGTCCGACATTCACGTTCCATAGGCTAGCTGTGCAATCTAAGTATTTATTACCATTAATGTCGAAAATATTAACGCCGTCACTTTCACAAACTATCATTGGCGGGTTCTTAGCGGACATTTTCGGATCTACCATAGGATGCCAAACATAGCGGGCATTGTCTTCAATCACTAAATTAGCATCCATAGACCTTGCGCGGTAACTTTCTTCCAATGAACCAACCTCCCACACCTCAAATAAGGAATGAATTATAATCTAGGATTTGAGCATACCTGTCAAATTTTGAGTTATTAGGCAAAATTTTCAGAAATGAAAAATGATCATACTTGAATTTTAAGAAAATATTTGTTTAAGGCCTTATTATTTTCCAATTCTCAGTTAACTTGGTACCCGCCTGCCTCAGCAAAGTCGAAATTGGACAATGCTTGAAGAGCAAATCTTTCATATTTTCAATTTCCTCGTCATTGTCTTCGGTAGTGAGTTCCAAATTTACTTCAATTTCAGGGAAAGGCATCACACCTTCTTCTTCAAAGGTTACACCCCGCCTATCAAATTTAGCATTGATATCAATTTCAAGGTTAAGAATTTTTACCCCTACTTTTTCGGCACACCTGTGTCCTACTACATTTAAACAGCCTGCTAGCGCAACGGCTATAGTTTCAGTGGGCGTTACACCCAAGTTTGTTCCGCCACGGGCTTCAGGCTCGTCGACTATAACCTCAAGATCCCGAACATTAACGCGTGTCCGAGCATGGCTTTGAGCCAAGGCGTTTACTTTCATATCTACAACTGTCTTTTGTTTTATAGTAGGCATTTACAATTCTCCCAAGCTGAATAATAACGTAAATTAGCACCTAAATTTTTGCTGTAAAACAAAAATAACTACAATTTGTAAATTCCTATTTGAAGCATTTGCTATATTATCAAGGCGTGTATTCAGGATCAGAGCAAAGTATTTCATGACAGCTGAAACATGGCCCATTGATGCTAGTTTGAATCTGATATGTTATAAGATATAGGTGAAGGACTTCTTAGCGGAGATTAGCCAAGAAATATAATCTTTAATTGAAATACTAGCCAAATAATCTGGAGAAAACTCGATGAACTTTAGTCCAGACTATACAATCAAACTATGTAAGAAAGAAAAACGAGGTGACGGCGCTGTCTTATTAACAGTAGGCCGTTGTACCCGTGCCATCCGGAAAACGAGTGAATTTGAAGCTGCGATCGCAATTGGGCGCGATGGAGGAATCTTTTGGCATAAGGAATTCAATTTTTGTTTAATGGATTGCCGACTATCAAAACAGGAGACCTTATTATTAATGGCGACTGACGGTCGAGCCCTTGAAATAAACCTCAAAGGAGAAATAATTCATCAGTGGTATTGCCGTAACCTTTTTCCAGAAGGTTTAGATGGCACCCCCCTAGAGATATCGAAATTACACCACGTTCTTGGTGAAACATTAGACGGCAATATTATGTCACTTTCCATCCAACATCACGAAATGAACACCCCAGATACAAATTGGACTCATTACATGGCCGACACAGTGGTTGTTTTTAATCGTGCTGGGCTAATTGTTACTGAGATCTCACTAGCAGAAATACTAGACCCAAAAAGATTCTGCCATGGTGCTAAAGCTCCCTATTGGGCAATCCAGGGATGGCCTAACACTAAGGATTGGACTCACGGAAATTGTATCATTCAAGATCCAACAGATGGGGGTTTTTTGTTGTCTTTACGGCATCAAGACTGTGTGGTTAAGCTGTCCGAAAACGGCGAATTAAATTGGATTCTAGGAGATCCCTCCGGCTGGGAAGGACGGTGGTTCAACAAAGTCCTTACCATAAAGGGAGGGAGGCCGTTTTATCACCAGCACGATCTCAGCTTCACATCCAAAGGTGATCTAATGCTCTTTGACAATGGCACGGCAAGTGCTGTCCCGCCTAATCCAGAACAGCCAATTGAAAAACGACAATCATTCGCCCTGAGCTACTCGATTGATCCGAAATTAATGATCGCAAATGAAACCTGGCGATATGGCGGTAACGACCTCCCCTACTCTCATTATGTCAGCGGTGTTTGTGAGCTGCCTAACGGAAACCGGTTTATAGCTTGTACCGGAATTTGTGAAGACCTAGATGGCAACCGTGTTGAAGTGCCACCGATGGGCGTGGGCAACATTGAATTGATTGAGGTCACGCCAGATGGTGAACGCGTATTTCACGCAGTTCTGAAAGACTCTTCAGCCAAACCTGATAATGGTTGGAACGGATTTAGACCGGAATATCTCCCTCCAAAAATTTCTAACAAGTTGGCATAACTAAGCATTTTCCTCACAAGCGTGCCATCAAATGTATTGTCTAAAAACATGAAAAAAATTATTACATCTGAAGAAATTTTTTTTAAAGGAATGACCCTAAATAAAAAATTGGGAAATGGGTCAACGATAATTACAAAAAGTTATCTGTTGCCAAAACGGTACTTATGTTGAGAATAAATCATAGGTATAAATATACATTCATCATGGCCATCAACTATTGGTAATATAATGACCGCATTACGATATGAAGCACCAACATCAATCGACACTGCAACTAGCCTATTGGCAGAAAACTCGAAAATAGCGAAAGTCTTAGCAGGCGGTACCGATATCCTTGTGCAAATGCATTCAGACATGATCGAACCTGAACTAATCGTTGATATAAAAAATATCCCTGAACTTAATCAAATTCATGAGAATGATGACGGCTTTAGATTTGGAGCCGCTATCAGTGGCAAGGAACTGATGAAAAATAAAGAATTTAATGCGGTTTGGCCGGGAGTTATGGATGGCATAAAGTTAATTGGCTCCCTTCAAGTACGAGGCAGAGCTTCAGTCGGGGGTAATCTTTGTAACGCATCACCAGCTGCCGATTCTATACCCCCTATGATCGCAGCTGCTGCAATCGCTAATATTATAGGGCCCAAAGGAAATAGAGATATTCCCATTGAAGAAATCGTTGTGGGACCGGGAAAAACATCACTAGCCAAAGGCGAAATAATAGTTTCCTTTCAGCTTCCTAATCGCCCATCAAATTCAGGTGACGCTTATCTCCGGTTCACTCCCAGAACAGAAATGGATATCGCCGTAGTAGGTGTTGCCGTTAATCTGACTCTTGATAATAAAGGAATATGTGAATCTGCACGTGTAGCTCTGGGAGCCGTTGCACCAACACCCATTCTAGATCAAAAAGCGGCTAAATCCTTAATTGGGACAAAAGTTGACGATACAGCATTAGAAGAATTAGGTATTGCAGTACAAGCCTCGTGTTCACCCATTGACGATAAAAGAGGAACAATTGAATTTAGGAAAGATGTTGTCGGTGTCTTGGCAAAAAGAACTGCTTTGATTGCAAAAAGACGTGCAGAGGGCAGTTAGGAAAATTTCGTGAAAAAATATCACATACAAGCAAATATAAATGGTGACGACGTTGATTTCCTTGTCGAACCGGGTCAATCCCTATTGGACGTTCTTAGAGATCAGCTTGATATGACAGGTACTAAAGAAGGATGTGCAACGGGCGACTGCGGTGCCTGTAGTGTGACAATTGATGGAAACTTGGTTTGCTCTTGCCTCGTTTTGGGTGCTGAAGTCAATGGGAAAAAAATTGAAACAATAGAAGGCATGGCAAACGGTGACGAATTGCACCCGCTTCAGACAAAATTTATAGAACATGTCGCATTACAATGCGGGATCTGCACACCCGGCCTGCTAATTGCTGCAAAACACATGCTTGAAGAAAACCCCGATCCTACTGAAGAGGAAATACGTTACGGGCTTGCGGGCAATCTGTGTCGATGCACAGGATATCAGAATATTGTTAAAGCTGTTATGGACGCCGCCGCAGAAATGAGAGGAGTTTAATTATGGCAATGCAACCCTCGCCGTATGGCACTCAGATACCGTATGAAGAAAAAAACTATAAGGTTATTGGGACTAACCCTTCTACAAGACCCGATGCCGCTGATAAGGTGACGGGCAAGGCTCGTTATGCAGCAGATATAAACCTTCCCGGCCAATTAATTGGCAAAGTTCTGAGAAGTCCGCACGCTCACGCCCGTATTCTATCTATTGATACTTCGAAGGCAGAATCTCTTCCTGGCGTTAAAGCCGTCATCACCCGCGACGACTTTGCCGACATGCCGATACTTCATGCAGCAGCCGGCGAGATTGTTGTAAATTTCCGTGATGTAACCAGAACAATGATGGCTCGTGAGAAAGTACTTTTTGACGGCCACCCATTGGCGGCTGTCGCAGCAACAAGTGAAACGATAGCCAAGAAGGCGTTAAAACTTATAAAGGTGGAATACGAAATTCTACCACACGTTATTGATGTAGTCGAAGCAATGAAACCCGATGCACCGGTCTTGCATGAAGATCAATTTACGAAAGGTGTCGAACCCAAACCCGAAAAACCGTCCAATATAGCCGCACAATTAAAAAGTATAATTGGTGATGTTGAAACGGGTTTCTCTCAAGCAGATTTGGTCATAGAACGGGAATTCAGCACAAAGGCGGCCCATCAGGGCTACATCGAGCCGCATGCAAGCCTAGCCAACTATACTGCCGGGGGTAACGCTGAAGTCTGGACGAGCACGCAAGGGCATTTTGTCATTCGTGCTCAAATTGCCAAAGTGCTTGAAATGGATGTCTCTAAAGTAAAGGTAACACCGGCGGAACTAGGAGGCGGTTTCGGAGGTAAAAATAGTATCTACCTTGAGCCACTTGCCATCATATTATCGAAAAAATCCGGACGCCCGGTAAAGATGAAAATGACAAGAGACGAAGTATTTCGTTCATCAGGGCCGACCTCAGGAACCCATATCATTATTAAAATCGGCATGAAAAATGATGGTACGATAACAGCCGCAGAGGGTTTGTTAAATTATCAATCCGGTTGCTTTCCAGGTTCATCCCTGCCGCTATGTATAAATACGGTTTTTACGCGCTACGATATTCCTAACGTTCGGGTAATTGGAAATGACGTAACGTGTAATAGACCTCGTGTTGCAGCTTACCGGGCTCCAGGTGCCCCGATGATAGCGTTTGGCGTAGAAACCGTAATTGATGAATTTGCCGAACGGCTTAAAATTGATCCGATCGAAATAAGGCTTAAAAATGCGGCCAAGGAGGGCACCCAAACCCACTTTGGGCCAAAACTTGGAAAAATAGGTTTCATTGAAACCCTTCAAGCCGCCAAATCCCACAAGCATCTGAAAGCGAAACTAGGGCCAGATCAGGGACGAGGTATTGCAACGGCATTTTGGAATACCATTGGCATGGAAACCTCTTCAACCCTTAATATTAATCAAGACGGCACTGCCTCTCTAATATATGGTACGGTTGATGTTGCGGGCGGCTCGCGAGCTGCCTTTGCTCAGATTGTAGCTGAGGAACTTGGCATACCATTTGAAAATGTTCGCGCAATCCAAAGTGATACGACCTCTCTTGGCTTTAATTTTACAACAGCCGGAAGCCGTGGCACTGCCGCTGGCGGCATGGCTGCTGTTAAAGCTTCACGCGACGCCATTTCTCGAATGTGTGAGGTGGCAGCCCGGATCTGGGAGGTTGATCCTGATCAGGTAGTTTGGGAAGATGGTTACGCTCGCCCAGCCAGTTCTAACGTGGGCGATTTTGAGCCACTTTCAATACAAGAAATAGCTATGAAGGCGGGTTTTTATGGCGGTACGATAGCCGGCCATGCGGAAATTAATGTGACAGGTGGCGGACCGGGATTTGGCACACATATTGTCGATGTTGAGGTCGACCGGCAAACGGGTGCTATTAAAATATTACGGTATACAATTATACAGGATGCCGGTAAGGCAGTCTTTCCCGAGTTTGTAAAAGCACAGTTTCATGGTGCAGCTGTCCAAGGCATCGGCTTGGCTCTTAACGAAGAATACATTTATGACAAAAATGGAATAATGGAAAATCCAGGATTTCTTGACTATCGAATGCCCGTTGCTTCTGATGTTTCCTTCGAGATAGATACAGAAATTGTTGAAGTTCCAAATCCCCTTCACCCATATGGAATTAGAGGTATTGGTGAAGTTCCAATAATTCCGCCATTAGGGGCAATAGCCAACGCAATTTATGATGCGGTTGGTGTGAGGCTATCTGACCACCCGATGTCGCCCCCGAAGGTATTAAAAGCCCTAAAAGAGAATAAAACCTTAGAGGCAGCGGAATAAATAAAAGACATTTGAGTTAATTATCGAGTCTAACCCTAAGAAATAACTAAAAAATATTTCTAAAATTTATTATGGAAAAGATGCCTAATGAAGAAACTATTACTGGTTATCATTCTATTGACATTCGGCAGCCCTGTATTTGCACAAGCTACATTTCCTATAACTAATAAGAGAATTGTTACTGATGTTTGGTGCGACTTTCTTGCTACAAAGATTGAAGCTCAAGCACAATGGTGGGCTAATCAACACAACGATATAAAACAAAAGACTGCAAAACAGAAAAAGCAGAGCGAAGAACAAAAAACACGTTCGATGGCTCTACTGGCGAACCAATCTACAACGTATAAAAACCTGTGTGAGGGTTCGGTATACTTGCTGATTAAGGACACTCTTAAAAAAATAATGCCAACGATTAACCCTTGATGGTGATATTTGCGTTTTCATTTGTATCCGGCCTAATTCTAATAATGGCTATTAGTTATTGGTTCAAGTCATCAATCATTGGTGTTATGGGTTTAATTATTTGGACTGCATTCTTTATAATTTTCCTGTCCTTAATGGTTTAAAAAAATGTCAGCTTCTATAAAAAATAATATTTTTACTTTGACGCTTTTACTAGGCTGCTTGCTTATGTTTAATCCCGTTGGCATGGATATGTTTTTACCTGCTGTGCCAAATATAGCCCGCGGCCTTGATACCACTTCAAATCAAATTATGAACTCGATGTCAGCACTTTTTCTGGGCAATGCGATAGGTCGACTAATCTTAGGAGCCTTAGCCGATCGCTATGGTCGAAAACCGATAATTTTAATCACTTTGTTTATTTTTACTAGTTCAGCCTTTGCATCCGGTCTGTCTTCAACAGTTGAATTTTTTATTTTTTGGCGATTTATTCAGGGTTTCTCTATTTCAGGAGGGCATGTTCTATCTCTCTCTGTCGCCAGGGATTTATTTGAAAAAGAACAATTAGGCAAACTAATTTCAAATGCCACGGCGATTATGGGTCTAGCCGCTATTATCTTCCCCATACTTGGCGGACAGATTGTCCAAATTATGCCATGGCAATCAATATTCTGGTTGATGAGTATATTTGGTCTGACGATATTTTTATTCGCGATAATTTCTTATAAGGAAACAATTAATCAAAAAAACCCCCAATCCGTTAACCCTCGCTTCCTATTCAAGAACTGGTTTGAAATTCTCATCAACCCTAAATTCATGCAATATGCTTTTTGTAGTAGTTTTGCTACGGCAGGATTTTATGCTTACGTTACGGTTTCACCGACAGTGCTGCGCGAAATTTTCGGGGTAACTGCGTCGGTTTATGGACTTTATTTTGCACTGTTGGCCACCTTTTTTGTGATAAGCACCTTGACCGCTGGTCAATTAGTTACGCGCATTGGCCAATTTCGCCTTATTGCAACCGGCGTAATTATGGCTGTTCTTGGAGGTGGTTTGGTCTTGGGGTTTTCAATAATGAAAATCAACGAGCCATTTGCTATAATAATGCCGACAGCTGTATTATTTTTTGGTATTGGCTGGATTGTCCCGCAATCAAATGCTCTCGCTCTCCAGCCTTATGAACACTCAGCCGGTACTGCCTCCGCATTGTTAGGGTTCATTTCCATGATCACTTCTGCATTTACGGGGTTCTTACTCAGTTTTGTTGTCCATAATGATGCATTTTATCTTGGGCTAGCAATGTTAATATGTGGCTTATCATCTTTTTTAATTTATTTCTTCTTTATCCGGAAACATTAAAATTTTTTGCTGCATGGTCTCCTCCTAGGGTTAATCAATATGCAAAACGGACAACTTTGAATTATAAAGTAGCAAAACCTTATGACTTACTTATCAAAAGGAATGGCAAAATCACGGTCTTGCTGTTCTATGGCAACGACGTCCTTTACTGCTGGGCGTTGCCAAACTCTTTCAGCAATAGCCGCCCATTTTGGACGATCAGGAACCAAATCAATACGAATATCTTCGCTCCACAAAAACATTATGAACATATAAGCATCAACAACTGAGTAAGTGTTACCGAGGGTCCATTCGGTCCCGGTGAGCCTATTTTCAAGCGTATTGACTGCAGCAACTAAATTCATTTGGCCTTTTTTTCTGACAGCTGCCTGAGCCGGCTGATCATCTAAAGGTGCATAAGCCGAAGGACGAAAAATTGAGCGAATATAGGTATGAATTGTACTAGATAGAAAATTCATCCACTGATGTGCACGGTACCTATCTCGTTTACCTATTGGAGGCAACATAGGGCCATTAGGTGCTGTATCGGCAATGTAAGTGAGTATTGAATGAGTTTCCGTCAAGAGCCAATCACCCACTGATAAGGCAGGAATTACGCCCAATTGATTAAGGGCCAGATAATCAGCACCCTTATTTTCAGCCGCCGTAAGATCAATTAGTTTTCGCTCATAAGAATATCCAGATTCCTCAATAGCAATATGAGGTGCAAGCGAACAAGCTCTTGGAAAATAATAAAGTGTTAATTTTTGCGTTTCCGGCATAGATATCCTCCTCCAAAATCAATACCAATGATCTCTATCCGCTAAAGTTCAATTATCACACTACAACAATTTTTTGTGAAAAGTAACGACCGCCACCGGGGATTTTTTAGATTTTATAAATTGCTTTCAACAAGAATCCTGTGTTGAGCCAATAATTCCGGCATTGTCTCTCTATTTCTTCGCCCAAGACCACATTCAGTCGAAACTCCAAATTGTTTAACGTGTCTTTTAGCGGTACTGATTCTCCTTTTTGAACCTTCAATGCCACCTGTATTATGAATTATACCGAGATACAATTCTGTTTCACGATTGAGAGCCAATTCGGAAAGTGGTTCAAAATATTTATCATCATCTCGCTCTTTGGGTATGGGCAGATGCAACCAATCCATTTTTCGTTTGGATCTAGCTTTTATGCCATTGGCGAATTTTGCCAAGTATGTTGCATCTTTAGGTTCACAGAAATGTTTATGCCCGGAATCCCCATAACATAGATGGATCCCGGTTTCAGCTTTTGGCGGCACCAAATCTAACAGGTTAGCAACGCGGCTTGTCAGTTGATTCATTATGTCCGCCTTAATATGAGAAACTTGAAAACCTTCCAAAACTGCGAATTCTGTAACGGTTTCCCATTGAATCGCAAGCCGATTATGGGGTATGGTCTCAAATATCCTTGCAAGTTCTTTTTCGATAGCATTCTGATAAGCTTTCTCTAAAATTTCTTGAGTACTTGCATGTCCGTAAAATGTGGCAACAGAATAGGGTGTGGGAAGGCCAATTTGAAATCGCAAATCGGTTGCTATTTCGCCCTTATTCATCATCTTTTCAAAAACCGTGTATGAATCAATTGCCGCGTCTGCATAGCCTAAATTGGGGATCTCTATTTGTGTTGCCGAATTGATACCTGTCTCACAAATGACTGGAGAGATTGGCACATAGGGAGCAGTTTCACCTGAAGATTTAAGCTGTGGCGAACTAAGCAACCTTTTGTACTGAAAGCGTATCCAAGTATCCCGCTCTCCAAATTCACCGTCCGGCAATCGTTTTATGTGGTTACTTAAATGGTTGGTCGCAAGAAGAAACATATCTTCTGCATTTTTAACCGGCGCACTCCCCACCAAATGAATACCCTTTACCCCGCTTGACGAATTATTCATCGTTTTTTCCTTGCATGAAACTAAAATAATCATTCGCAATTAACATAGGCTCATCGACTGGTGTGATGATGCTAATATCCGATGACGATTTTAAACAGAAAATCAACTTTATCTCAACCAAATTGACATTGAGAAATCGAGCCAAACCAGATATGTTTCCTGACTTGTAAATTTGAAATCTAGCCACTAATCGTTTCTTATAAATAGCAAAAACAATTATAATAAGGATTTAGTTTAATGAGGTTCAGCAAGTTCGGTGTAACCGAGTATAATCGAGAACTCTCCCACACTGGCGCTACGTTGTTCTCGCCTTTGTTACAGAAATCAACTTACCTAATTGGAATGAATGGCGAAGTGCTTCACCAATGGGTACATGAATCATATACAGGTAACTATGCCTATCTTCTACCAAATGGTAATCTTCTGGTTGCCATCCATACCCCAAAGGGCCCAAAGTTTAATGCCAAAGGCGGAAAAATCCAGGAAATGACCTGGAATGGAGAAGTTGTTTGGGAATATCTTGACGATTATCAACACCATGACTTTCGCCGTTGCGAAAATGGTAATACGATTTATCTCGGCTGGGAGTTATTACCGCCCGATGCAGCTGCTCGGGTTCAGGGGGGACGGCCAAATACTGAGACAGAAGAAGGAATTTATGGTGACTACATCCGCGAAGTAAACCCAGCTGGGGATACCGTATGGGAATGGCACGCTCACGAACACCTCGAAATCGAAAAATACCCCAACGCCCTAATGGCACCACGTGCAGAATGGGCCCACCCCAATTCAATACAACCTCTGGCTAATGGAGATGTGTTAGTCAGCTGGCGACACAATAATTTAATTGCCGTAATTGATCGAAAAACTGGTAAGTTTAGTTTTGAGTGGATGGATGTTGAACTAGGGCACCAGCACGATTTCCAAAAACTTGAAAATGGTAACTTTATGGTATTCTGCAATCTACCGCCGGGACGCGGTCCAGGTCAGGGGTCTAAGGTTTTGGAATTTGATCCTCAAACGAAGGTGCCTGTTTGGGAATATCAGGGAACACCTAAATATACATTTTACACACCTTTCATTTCGGGAGCCCAAAGACTAAAAAATGGCAACACCCTGATTTGCGAAGGTCTCTGGGGGCGTATTTTTGAAGTAACTCCAGATAAAGAGGTCGTCTGGGAATACATCTCACCCTTCTTCGTCCCTTCCACACCGGTCACCAATGACAGTGGCACCAATTGTGTTTTCCGTGCATACCGATACGATATTGATGGCCCCGAGATCCAAAACCGAGTAACCCTTCTTTAGTAAAATACGATAACCACTGGTATGAAAATTTTACCGAAAACCGAATTCGACTGCCTTGAAATTACTTATAAAGAATGGGCTTAAAAACAAAGGTAAGTATTTTTTTAAAGCTATTTAAGTAGGCAAAACACTAAATGCCTTTACTCTAAGGGCAAAGTTTTATTTAACATTCATTCCAAATAGAGATATTTTTATTCTTAAAATTTTTCATGAAAGGAGCATGTTTATGACTGCAACCCTTATTAATGCATTCATTATTCCAGAGGATAAAGAAGAAGAGTTTCTTGAGAACTGGAAAAAGACAACCGACTATTTTTCACGAAAGAAGGGTTTTATCGAAACTCTCTTGCACCGCAACACCGGCGTGGGCAAACAAGATTTCATGTATATTAATATCGCCAAATGGGAGAGCAAAGAGACTTGGGATCGGCTACATACCGAATACAAACCAACAGAATATACTATTGAAGGCGTCAAAGGCCATGCGGCGTGCTTTGAGCCTGTGATCCATGTTGAATATCAAGGCGATGAATAACAATTTATTTTTGAATATTCAGCTAGCAGCTCAGCGGCTAGGCACTACAAATTCCCATCGCGATAAAATAGGTTCTGCTTTGGCACAATCTTCGACAAAGAGCGTTCTCCAGCGATGATACGGAGAATAAGTCGGGGCCGACTGGCTTCCAACAGTGAGGCAGAGTTTTGACCCTAAAACTGATAAGCTTCCATCCTTTTGGTGAGTAAAACGCTGTAACGCCATGGTTTCGAAAAAAGGGATCGTTTCATTGCATTTGCGCAGTAGAATAGACGCACCGGGTAATGCTGCCGAATTAACCCCCGCTACAGTTAAGCAGCGGTCGACGGCGGGAAACTTAATACGACCATCGGAAGTAAATACAACCGCGCTATCAATCGTCAAAGAGGGCTTACAATTATGTGCAAATAGCGGCACGCCGACCCGCAAATTTCCAGGTGTCCCTAATATATCAACGCAATATCCATCTTCCGGGCGATCAAGGCGATCCAGTAATCTCAGATGAACTTGAAAATTCGGTGACTTGGCTGTTAAGGGATCAACGCCAATTACATGGGCACCCAGGCAAATAAACCCGCCTGTGATAGCCAACGCACAGACCTTAAAAACGCGGAATAATCGATGGCGTCGTTTCATGGATATCCCTTTTAGTCCTTGCAGCAACAGTTCAACTAAATTCGCTATAAGCATATTATAAACTTCGCGTAATTGGAAATAAATTGAGAATTTCCATCAATATCCTATCCAAGTTTGGAGAAATTTTTTTAAACCCATAACATCCCAGAATTCTGAGACAACCATTTCAATAGCTGTATAAATTCTTATACATATGGGTTAGTCTTAGAAAACCAAACTTATTAAAGAAAAAGTTCTAAGGATACTCTCATGAACCTGGAATTATTACACCCAATTACTGAGGAAGAGAAAAGCTACTACAAAGAACATGGGGTAGTATGTATCCGTAACCAATTTGATACGGAGTGGATCGACAAAATGTTTACCGTGTGCTCACAAAATGAAATCACGCCTGGAGGCACTCGGAGTGTTCAGAAAAACAAGAATGATCCTGGAAAATTTGTTGCGACGAAAAATATGTCTCGCGAGAATTCCGATATAATGGATTTTGTTATAAGATCACCCGCCGCAGAAATTGCTGGGCAGCTTATGGATCTGAAAGAGGTACGTTTCTTCTATGATCAATTATTTGTTAAAGAGCCTGGCACATTAGCTCCGACGGCCTGGCATAACGACCTACCATTTTGGCCTTTAAACGGTAATCAGATTGCTTCAGTATGGATCGCGCTTACCGATATCCCGAAAGAGAATAGCGGGTTAGTCTACGTTTCTGGATCACATAAATGGGAAACGATGTATTATCCAGAGCCAGCTACTCCAGACGCGTTTGATGAGTACGTCATTGATCCAGATATCAAAAAACTTGAGCATAGCCCAATGTTTCATGAAAATTTTGATAACCCCGACTATCATTTCCTAAGTTGGGATATGAAAGCAGGTGACTGTTTGGTTCACCATCCTTTGGCAGTGCATGGATCTGGCAAAAATGAATCGCAGATTAATCGTCGAGTTGCAATCTCCATTCGTTATTATGGAGGAGATGTCACTTGGCATGGTCAACGTACAAAATTCGAAGTACCTGGTGCGACAGATGATATTTTTACGCGCGGTACTATGCCAATTAATGATGACCTTTTTCCGGTCGCCTGGCAAAAACGCATCTGATAAATTTTGCACCCGACGAGGAAGAATAACTAGTGATAAAAATTTCCCTGCCACGTTGTTTAATTTAGTGGTTAGTCCTATACCGACATTGCTAATACTCTACAGGACCTAAGCGGACAACTATTCATTCCTAACTATAGCCGCTTCAACGAACGGCTCGGCTAGAATGATAGCCGAATTTCTCTGACTCTTAAATTTGTTGTTCCGAGGGCAGCAAACGTTTTTTATAAGCAATATCGTTCATGTCTCGAATATCAATGCTAATCGCAGTGACATCAGGCATTAGCTTAGCTTGTTCGGTTCGAAGAGCGATACTAAGTTTTTCTTTTTGCTCATCGGTCCGGCCCTCAAGAAGGAAAATTGTTGTATGAACAAATGTATCATTCGCACCCACCATTCTATAGTGATCATAAGGACGTGCCCGAACCTTTATATCTTCAGGCTTCATTAATCCTGAATTAGTACCGACCTGATGCGTGACTTCAAGCAACTCTGGTAAATTGATTTGACTTTCAACTTCACGGGCATATTCAATAACAAAGTGAGGCATGTTATTTCCAGTAGAATGAGGGTATACTGCTAGCTTTTTAAAAACTGCACTTAAACATGAATCCAGCCCAATGTGAACCATTCAAAATTAATCTAAAATTGTATACTAGATATTCCGTTTGCCATGAAGGAAAATCAACATAATTCCTGGGTCCAGGCATCAAAACCATATACCCAATCGGGATTTCCGGATTTACGTAGCCACTGATTACCTCTCGAACCGTATTGGATTTTACTTGTTCTCGAGATGCGCGTCGCTTCATAGTGTGTAAGAGCTTCAATCCAGTCAGGATATTTCTCGACGCACCGAGCTAAAATAGCAGCATCTTCTAACCCCATAGCAGCTCCCTGAGCCATAAATGGCACCATGGCATGGCAAGCATCTCCCAATAATGTCACCCGCCCCTTGGACCATCGATCTAAAGGTTTACGGTCATATAATGCGGTTTTATCAATTTTTGTTATAGAATTAACAACCTTCCTTATATCCTCGTGATAACCTGAAAAATATTCTTTTACCCTCTCAACATCGCCGCTCATTGACCAAGATTCATCAACCAAACTCGTTTCTGGCATGGAAGCAAATAAAAAAAGTTCCTTTTTCTTGTTTACAGCGTTGGTAACTATTTGGCTTTCAGGAATTGGTCCCCACCATTTAATAAAATTTGATATGTCATAACCTTTTGCTCGATCGATCGGCAAAATCGTTCGATACGCTGACATTCCTGTAAATCGAGGTTTCTCACGCCCAAATAGCACTTCACGAACTACTGAATGAACCCCATCCGCACCTATTACTCGGAAAGCATCAACGGTTGTTTTATCTTCGAACAATAACCGTATTTTTTTTCCGTAGTTGCGAAACGTCGTAAGTTTTTTACCAAATTTAATAGTATTAGCTTTCACTGATGACTCCAAGACAGCCATTAGATCAGCCCGATGCAGCATTAAAGGTGCCACGCCATATCGCGCTTTTGCATTGTCACCTAATATAACCCGGGACGTTTCTTCACCAGTATCCCACGTTCGGCTGACCCTAAATTCTGCTGTATGAGACTTTTCCCTTAATGCATTCCCAACCCCAAGACCATCAAGTACTTTAACTGCATTTGGCGTCATATTTATAGCTGCCCCAATCCGACGAAAGGCCGGTGCCTGCTCATAAATCGTAGACGAAACACCGATCTGACGTAATGCAACGGCAACCGCTAAACCTGCTATTCCAGCACCAATAATTGCTACACCGTCACCTAAAACATGTGCATTTTTTTTGGCCATTTAAGCGTTATCCTTTTTTTTTGTAAAAAAATGGAATTTAATTATTTGACAAAACTCAAAAGCCTACCGAGCGTCGAATGGTTTCCAGATCAAAATCATCTTTGGCAGTACCGTAAGTGCAGCCAAAAGAGCGATGAACATAGCTGCTCCTGTTAACACTCCAAAAATGATCGTAGGAATAAAGTTGGACATCATTAAGATGGAAAATCCAAAGATGACAGTAAGCGTTGTATAGAATACCGCTTTACCAATATTGGAATGGCAAATATGTAAGGTCGCCATATAGTCCTGAGAAATGGCGTATTCTTCTCTAAAGCGGTAAATATAGTGAATGCCATTGTCGACGGCGATACCGATGGTAATCGCAGCTATTGTAATGGTCATCATATCCATAGGAATTTTTGACCATCCCATCACGCCCAGAACTGCAGTTGCACCCAGCATGTTAGGAAGAATACCGATAATTGATAATCGGACAGATCGAAACAATATTAGGAACATAATTGCAATACCAAGCATAACCACACCGATTGTCTTAATTTGCGATGCAAACAAGCTCTGCAACATGTTGTTATAAAGCACGAGCAGCCCACTCACAGTCACATCACTGACCATGGGCTTAAAGTCAGCAAGCTGCTTCAATCCATCTTTCTTCAGCAGGTTTCTGCGCACTTTCTCAAGCAACTCTTTACGGCGCAGATCGGGTGTCGAATCCAGTACTCGAGCCATCAGTCTCACTTCATCATTTTTAATAGAGACAAAAGGATCAATGATAGTCTTTTTAACCTCGGCGGGAAGTTTAAGATACAAGATCGACAACTCTTGCCCATCCAACTTTTTTCCAGCAAAGGTTTCGGCAACCCGAACGGATGAAGCGAACGAGAGAACTTTACCGATTTCAGGCAATCCGTCGAGGTAGTCATGAGCTTTTTTTATGAGTTCAACCTTGGTCGGGTTAAACCATAGTTCTGGTTTATTTCGAAGCTGAGCCAAAAATTCGCGTTCTTCCTGAATCTCTTCTGGTGTCATTTCCTTCAAATCTTCGGGTGTCAATTCTTCCCCATCTTTCTCAAGCTTCAATAATATTTCCAAAGGCGTCGTGCCGCCAAGCTTTTCGTCGATAAGCTTAAGACCTTGATAAATTTCCGTATCTTTGCTGAAATAGTTAATAAAACTGTTTTCAACCCGTAACATAAAAATTCCCACTACACTCACTACCGTTAAAACAACCGCCAACCCCAAAATCTTGTTGCCATGAAATTCCGTTATACGGGCCAGATAAGCAGGTACAGGAAACCGATCTTTATCGACGGTGTTTTTGGCTTTGTTTTTCCCCATGACTAGCAACAATGTAGGAAAAAGCAAAAATGCGGTGGCAAAGGTCACCGCCAATCCGGCACTCATCATCCAGCCAAAGTCAATGACCGGCTTGATGTCACTCACAACAAGGGAGCCAAATCCAATAATAGTCGTCAGCGCCGTGTATAGACACGGCTTTACCATCTTATGAGCAGTCGCACGGACCAGTGCCAGTTGATCGTCATTAGGATGGTCTCGATTTAACTGTAAATATCGGACAATCAAATGAATATTCATCGAAATTGTAATGATTAACATGAGGGCTAGAAAATTCGATGAAATCACGGTTACTTTCCAGCCAATTAATCCTAGGATACCAATCATAATTGATGCCGAGTAAAAGCAGCTAATTAGAGGAAGGGCAATCCAACGTATTTTCCGGAAAATGACCGTGAGAATGATGATTAAAAAAACGAGTACGCCTCCCCCAAAGACGATCAAGTCGTTGCGTACAAACGTAACCATGTCGTCACTGATCATCGGCAAGCCGCCAAGGTGGAGAATACCATTTTTACGGAAGGGATCAATAATACCTCTAATGTTAGAGATACCACGGTGACGTTTCACGCTTCTTTCTTCATTTACCTGATCGTAGTCGGCGGTGATACGTCTCAACAAGTGGATCTCTTCGGGCGATAAACCATTCTGCCGCCTTTTTGTTCGCAAATCATCGCGAGACTTGAGCAAGCGGTCAAACTTTTTATTCTCAACCAATGACAACAGCAACGCTGCCGTTTGTCCATCGCTGCTGATGATAAAATCGCGGTAAATCGGACTATTAACTAGTTCCTCTTTCGCCCTGGCTCGATCGACGCCGGGCTTCTCCAGGCTCGGCATATTGTTGACCATTTCCTGAATATCAGCATCCGAGCTATTGAATAGAGGAGCATCGAGTATTGTGAATACCGTATCCACAATGGCAACCTTCTTGAGTTCTTCACGAAGATTTTTCAAAGACCCTAATGCTTGGTCGGAGAAAAGGTCTTTATCAGGCGTGTACGTCACAATGAGTAAGTCATTGCTCGGATATCGTTGTTGGATATTTCGAAATACTTTGAGGTCTACGTCATCTTCCAATAGCAAAGCATCTGCCGATGCATCCAACTTGAAGTCTTTTGCGTGATAACCAAAGAAAACCAAAATAGAAAGTAACACAATCAAAACTAGCTTAGGATTTTGGAGTAGAGTGTCATAAACGCGCACGATACTAGACATCATGAATTTTAACCTTCAAGCAATACCGATTTAGCTAGTCGAATAATGATAATTCATCAATGAGATCTTAACTTAGGAAGTCTATATTTAAAATGCTAAATATAAGGCTAATGTGTTGAATTTCTAGATATGGATCCAAATAAAAGCTCAATCAACAATAAGCTAGCCCTACGGGGGGTTATGTTACATAAAGAACCCTAATGATACACCAATAACTAATGAATCAACAACATATGATCCCTTGAATCTTTGGCACTAACCACTAATATAGATGTGATTATTCGTTCGGTAAGGGATTAAACTGATGGCTCTCTCACACTTCATAAAAAAAAACCTAACTTGGGCAGTGGTTATGTTGGTATTGGGGGCCTGTAAGACGACAATCGAACAATCTGGTCCCACTTTCGAGGCGGCTATGCTACGTGGTGGAGTTTCGATCCAACCATCCAATGGTGGGAAGGTCAATTTCAAATCGATCCCGCTTATATCGCTAAAACAATTCCTTAATGGTGAATACAGGGGTAACCCTATTTCTATTTCCGGTATATTGAATTTCCCGCTGCGCACTGGACAACAACGATTGCCGGCTGTAGTTATTTTGCATGGATCAGGGGGGCCTTCGTATTTCGAAAATAATTGGCAGAATATTCTTAATGATCTAGGCTTTGTCACGTTTCTCGTTGACAGCAAATCAGGTCGTGGTTGCGATCAGGTTTTTGGAGGATGCGCTGCTCAACATCAGGGCATGGCCAATATCGTTGATGCATATCAAGCTCTGAACCTATTAACTAACCATCCCCGCATCGATCCAAATCGAATTGCTGTCCTCGGATTATCTATTGGTGGCAAGGCTGCACTATATTCGAGTGTAAAACGTTTTCAACGTTTATGGGGTCATCCAGGTCAAGAATTTGCCGCCTACGTGCCACTATACCCACCTTGTAATACGGTTTTCATTGATGATGAATTTATTGGAGATGCCCCAATACGGATTCATATTGGCGACCAGGATGAATGGACCTCGGTTAGGGCATGTAAAGAATATGTTACCCGCTTACAGGCCAACGGTAAGGATGTTAAGATAATTGTTTATCCTGGTGCTCATCATGGGTTTGATACACAAAGTCCAATGTCATCGGAAGGCTTCGATATTCCAGGGTGGAAACATACCAATTGTCGCTTTCGAGAAGATCAAAATTTGGGCAATGTTCCTCAACAGGTTGTCCAAGCTGGTTACGAAAAAACCGGAAGAAAACCATCACTTGATCGTGTTGCTTTTCTCATGTACGACGACGATTGTGCCACCGGATCAGGAAGAATGGAATACAACTCAAACGCGGCCGCTAGAGTTAAAAAACTTGTTAGCGAATTTCTAAGCTCAACCTTAAAATAACGAAAACGCACTTACTTCCCATTAAATTATTTGGGATCATTTATTTATTGACGTTAAGATGTAATGTTATTACATTTCATCTTAATTAAAGAAGGAGAGATTTTTAATTATTTTCAGGTGATAGAAATGAATGCAGCCCATCAATTAGATTTGCACAAACATAAACAATGCATTTCAAAGGCAAAGAACCGTTTTATCAATCGACTTGGAAAAATGGGCAAAACTGTTGGTATTAATGACGAACCGGTTCTGCACCTCCTCTTGAGCAATCACCGAGCCTTTAGCGCCTACGATATTACTGAAACTCTTTCAAAAACCGGAAAGCGAATGCAGCCTATACAAATATATCGTTCGCTTGAAAAGCTCATGGCTCTTGGCGTTGTCCATCGTCTATCCACGAAGAACGGTTTTGTCGCATGCTATGAAGACG
>CAZXGI010000038.1:0-23566 GCA_964639965.1 uncultured Rhodospirillaceae bacterium | reverse complement strand
TCGCTATATAAATCATTGTAATTGGAAGATGTTAGTTGAAAATCAGACAGATTCCTTTCATCCTATGGTTGTACATTTTTCCTCCGCGGGAACTGTAAAACGCCTCTGGGAAGAAATGCAGCCACATGATGGACCCACCCCGATGGTAGTTGAATGTATGGTGCCCTTTGCTCAAAGCTATGATTTTTATAAAGATATGGGTATCCGAGTTTGGAAAAATGGACATGGTCATACTGGGATAAAATTCTCAATACATTCGGATTACACGGAAGTATCTGGTTACTTTGAGCAAATGGTTGAAGCATATGGTGAGGAGCGTGCTAAAGCCATATTGGATGAAAATAGACACAACACAATTTACTTTCCCAATATCATGATTAAGGGTCCTATCCAAACTTTAAGGGTATTTAAACCTTTAGCGGCTGATAAAACCTTGGTAGAGTCATGGATTTTCCGGCTTGTGGGTGCCCCCGATATGTTGTTGGAGAGGACGGCCATGTATAACCGATTAATCAATGCGCCAACATCAATTGTGGGGCATGATGATACCGAAGTTTATGAAAGAGCCCAAGAGGGTTTAAAATGTCACGGAAATAAATGGATGAATTTTCAACGTGAACATTTTGAGTCTGAGGGAAACTCTTCAGTTGAGGAGTATTCTGGTCATACGGAAGCGCAAATGCGAAATCAATTCCGTGCTTGGAAGGCTTTTATGCACACGGTTAAGTCTGGTGTTGGGAAAGATGCATGAAATTGGCAGCGGAAGATTTGATACAATTTATCATACATGAGTGCAGGTTACTTGATGAATGTAAATATGAAGAATGGTTAGATTTATTTTTAGACGAAGGTATTTATTGGATGCCATTAGATTACGGGCAGACCGAAGAAAAATTGACCACTTCGCTCCTCTATGAAGATAAGCTATTGCTTAGAACAAGGGTTCTGAGATACGCAAATGACAGAACTTATTCTCAGAATCCAAAAAGCCGTTGCCAACATCTATTACAAATGCCCACAGTCGACTCTATGGATGTTAAGTCCAATGACTACAGAGTTTATACGCCTTTTCATTATGTTGAGTATCGAAAGGACAAAAAACAAGAATTTGACGGTTGGATGAGGCATAGCCTGCAAATAAAGGATGATTTGCTACGAATAAAAATGAAACGAGTTGACCTGATAAATTGTGACGCACCCCACCACAACATTCAGTTGTTTATATAAAACCATCATTAAATGAATACATGCGCATTAGGATAATATTAAATGACCAGAAAGTTTACAGCAATTATTACAGGGGGTGGTTCAGGAATTGGGGAAGCTACGTCTAAAGCTCTACTTGAGGATGATTATAAAGTAATTTCTATAGGCCTGCATAAGCCTTCTTGGACCGATGTAAATTTTGAATCAATTGAACATGACTTGTTGGATTTGAAGAAAACTAAATTGTTGGCCAAACAATTAAGTGAAAAAGAGGTTATTAGCCATTTTATACATAATGCTGGGATGATATTACCGAACTTGATTGAAGATATGGATGTTTCAGATTTATCCACGCTTACTGATTTACACGCTGGAGCGGCGCTAGTCTTCCTTCAGAGTTTTGTTGGTAGGATGAAAAGTGAGAAATTTGGGAGAATAATCTTTAACTCTTCGCGAGCCTCACTTGGGTTAGAAACGCGATCAGCTTATTCCTATAGTAAAGCTGGTATTATAGGTATGGCCCGCACATGGGCTTTGGAACTTGCACCTTATGGTATAACTGTAAATTCTATCTGCCCCGGTCCAATCCTAACGAATAATTTCTGGGATTTAGTTGAAAAAGATAGCCCTGAACAAGAATCTGCTGCCGCTCGCATACCGGTAGGACGATTAGGTGAGCCAAAGGATGTAGCTCGAGCGATAAAATTTTTTGCGGACGAACAAAATGACTTTGTCACAGGGCAGACACTCTATGTTTGTGGGGGCCTCAGTATTGCATCGGGCTAGGTCCTAACGTTGAGTGTTTTGCTATAACCAACGTCAATAATAAAGTCTAAATATGAGTAATAGCATTGAGAGTATCTATCGTTATCCTATAAAAGGTTTGTCCGGTGAATGGCTTGAAGACGTAAAGTTAACCTCAGGGAGGGTAATGCCAGGTGATCGCGAGTATGCATTTGCTCGATCCGGTGTTGACTTTGATCCAGACCATCCACAATATCTGGAAAAAGCAAATTTCCTAGCTCTCGTTCGTGATGAAAAATTAGCATCTTTGAGAACTAAATTCGATAACACCTCGAATTGGTTATCACTTTCAAGGAATGGAGCAGTCTTAATAGAGGCTAATCTATCGGGGGTAGAAGGATGTAAAGTGATTGCTAAGTTTCTTGCGAAGTACCTAGACATCCCATCTGAAAAAAGGCCACGTGTTGTGAGGGCGACCGGTGGCACCAAGCATCATTCATTTTCCGATGTCCCTGATCAGGCTATTTCTCTTATAAATTTATCGTCGATTGAAGATTTTAGTAAAAAAATTGGTAAAGAAATAAATCCGATGAGATTTAGAGGTAATATTTATTATGCAAACAGTACTCCATGGCAGGAATTTGATTGGATTGATCGTAACTTACGTATAGGTGAGGTTGTTTTGAGTGTCTTTAAACGAACAAAACGCTGTGCTGCAACTTGTGTTAATCCATTATCAGGAATTCGTGATATAAATGTCCCTCGAGAACTTAATAAGCATTACCATCATATGGATATGGGTGTTTACGCAACAGTAGTAAGAAGTGGCCTAATAAAGGTTAGTGATGAAATAGAGGTGTTTTAATTTTAAATTATTTTGATTCAGTATCTTGAAGTGTATTTTCTTTATTATTAGTACCTGTAGATTGGTCTTTGGTTGACGATTTTATCTTAATCTCTTTAACAATTTTGGTTTGATTTTCTGTGTCTTCCTCGATCACTTGACTTTTTTTTGTTTCATCTACAGTCTTCCCATTTTCAATTGCATCAACATTTTCCTTTTTTTCGCGATTATTTCCTCGGTTATTGTTACGGCTACGTTGGTTTCTGCTTCGGTCCTTCTGTCCACTTTTTTCTTCTTGATTCTGTCCATTATTGGAGCCAGAACTTGGTGATTTTTTTTGACTCTCAGCGTTTATCGTCATTAAACGATAAAAATGCTCAGCATGTTGGGAATAGTTTTCTGAAGAGATACGATCATCTGCTGAAAGAGCGTCACGAGCTAAAGCAAGGTACTTTTCATATACCTGACTGGCATTCCCACGAATTCTGCCTTCTTGGCCGCCACTGTCGTGATTACTATTTCGACTTGATGATCTTTTATTATTACCGCGTCCACGTGAGCGCCGGGAATTGGAACCTTGTTTCATTTTTTCATGACTTCACTGTTATTTTAGCTAGATTTACCCCTTTTAAATTGACTACCCTAATCATTATACCAAAACAGAAGCAGTCATCTGGTTTTAAGTTTAGAGCCAATTTATCAGCATTTGGGAATTTTAGGTGATAGTTACATTTAATATCCAAGTTAAAACTTTGAAAATCAATTCAAAGAAAAAAAGGTGCATGTCAAAATCTAACCATCAACATGTACAATTTAGTGATCTATAAAAAATTTTCAAACTTTAATTTTATTAATTCTATCATGAATTCCTAACTGTTGCTAAGATGCAACGCTCTATATTTGATATATCACGCTCAATTTTAATAATCTTCAGGTTATTTTCATTCAAGATTTTTCTTACACTTCTGGCTTGATTAATGCCAATTTCAAGGGCAAGTACTCCAGTAGATTTAAGGCGACTAACACTTTCTTTTATAATTGACCTATAAGCGGACAGCCCATCAGGGCCTCCTGATAGCGCTAGATGAGGTTCAAAGAGCTTTACATCCGTTTGGAGAAATTTTATATCTTGGTCAGCTATATAGGGAGGGTTAGATATTATAATATCAAATTGATTTTGTATGCCTTCCATCCAGTCACCCTGATCGAATTTTGCTCTGTTGCTTAATCCCAGTTCTTCGGCGTTTTTTCTTGCAACTTTGCAGGCTTGGCGGGATATATCAATGCCCAATCCTTTGGCATTTGGGAGTTCTGATAGTAAAGCTAGCAATAGACAGCCGGAACCAGTACCCAAGTCCAGAATGGATAAATTATCGCTTTTGTTATTGATCGTGTCTAGAACGCTTTCAATAATTGTCTCACTATCAGGTCTTGGAATTAGAGTTTCTTGGGTGACATTAAAATTTAAACTCCAAAACTCTTTGGCGCCGGTGATATATGCAATTGGCTCACCAGTTTGTCGTCGGGTGACTATTTTTTCTAAATCACTTATAATTGGTTCATCAAGCTCGGTTTCGGGATAACCAATAACCCGCGTCTGATCAATGCTAGCAACATGGGCAAGTAAAATACGGGCTTCAAGATTGGGGTTACTAATCTTGGAAAACGTTAACTCTTTGGTTAAAGATCTATATAAGGATCCAATAGTGTTTGTTTTATTCATGTGATTTCTGCAAGGCGGGAAGCTTGGTCTTCGGTTAGTAATGCATTGATGAATTCATCGAGATTTCCTTCCAAGACTTTATCTAACTTATATAATGTTAGGTTTATGCGATGGTCAGTAATTCTGCCCTGGGGGTAATTATATGTACGAATCCGTTCGGATCTATCACCAGAACCCACTTGATTTTTTCGTTCCGAAGCTCGAGCAGAATCTTTTTCTTTTCTTTCAGTCTCGTATAATTTTGATCGTAACATTTTCATCGCTTGCGCCCGATTTTTATGTTGCGATTTGCCGTCTTGACACTGCACCACGATATTAGTCGGTAGATGTGTTATCCGAATTGCGCTGTCCGTTTTATTAACATGCTGTCCACCAGCACCCTGAGCTCTATATGTATCAATTCTTAAGTCCTTGGTATCAATTTCAATATCTACCTCTTCAGCCTCTGGTAGCACAGCAACTGTGGCTGCTGATGTGTGGACCCGACCTTGCGATTCTGTTTCTGGTACCCGTTGGACTCTGTGGACACCTGACTCAAATTTAAGTTGGGCAAAAACTCCTTTGCCTGTAATATTAGCTGACGCCTCCTTATAGCCACCAATTCCTGTTTCATTAATGTCAATTGGTATAAATTTCCAACTTTTTTGCTCAGCAAAACGTTGATACATGCGGAACAAATTAGAAGCAAATAGAGCAGCTTCATCTCCACCAGTGCCTGCACGAACTTCTAAAATAGCGTTCTTTTCATCTGCCTCATCTTTAGGGAGTAATTTGAGCTGAATTTCGCGCTCTATTTTTGGAATTTTATCCTTTAGTTCGAGAAACTCTTCTTCGGCTAGGGCCTTCATCTCATTATCAGTTCCAGGGTCAGCAATCATTTCGGCCAGATTCTGTGCTTCAATCTCCATTTCTCTATATTTTTTGATAATTTCAACAATATCTACAAGATCTGAGAATTCCTTTGAAATCCGCTGGAGTTCCTGGCTATCCATATTATTTTGGGTAGCGAGTATTTGGCGTAATTCATCATGGCGAGCTACGACATGATTTAGTTTCTCTAGCAGGTTCATTTATTAAGGTTCTTTATTAGATCAGGTGTCTCTTTTAGTCGATCTAGCAGGAGGAGAGTTGCTTTTTCTGCATCGCCATTGGCTTCTAAAAGGGCTTTTATTCGAATTCTTTCGATACTATTCTCCCTTTCAAGATACATCTGATCTTGTTTCAATTTATCACCGCCAATTTTTTTGATATCTTCGTCAATAATGGCCCAAGCCGAATCGGCTTCTTGGGCCCTTGATGCACGGCTATTTTTTATTACTTGCTCAAGATCATCTAATGTATATAGAAATATATCCTCAAGTGCTTTAGTCTTGGGGTCAATGTCACCAGGGACACCAATATCAATAATGAGTATTGGCTTCCTTCGTCTTATTTTTATTGCTGGTTTTAGTGTCTCAACCCCTAACGTGAATGTTCTTGTATTCATTGATGAGATTACAATATCTGAATGCGATAACAATTGAAGCAAGTTTTTCATTTCTCCAGCATGACAATTGAGATTTTGGCTGATTGTTTCTGCACGAGCCAAAGACGGGTGGACCACCAACAGCTGGCTCACCCCAGTAGACCCCATACTAAGAGCCAACATTTCAGCCATTTCACCTGCCCCAATTAGTAAACAGGTTGATGTTTCAAGATCACCATGTATGTCGCGTGCAACTTGAACAGCCGCAGATGCAATAGAAATCGGGCGTAAACCAATTTTGGTCTCTCTCAGAATTCGTTTAGCAGTTTCTTGAGCTGAAGTAATTAAGTTGTCCAAATAGTCACCTGTCACGCCATTATTTTTTGCTAGTTGATAGGCTGTGTTCAGTTGTTCTTTCAATTTCGTATCACCTATAACTAGACCATCAAGAGCAGCAGCAAGAGCAAACACATGTCTTTCTGCTTCTTGGTCAATCAAACAATAAATTTGTTTTTCGAGTTTACTTCGGCTTTCACCGACATATGCGGAAAGTAATTTTATTACCTCCGTTGAGAATTTCTTAGTTGATTTTGTGGGTACTATTAAAATGAACTCAGTTAAGTTAGTTGTTGAAAGAATAATAATTTGATTGAAACCAATGTCTTGCAGACGTTTATAAAAAGACGCTAAATCAGCTTCCCGAATATAGAGCCGGTCTCGCAGCATCATGGTTGAAGATTGGTGGTTAGCCCCAATGACAATCAGAGAGTACTGTTTAATTTGATCTTCGGTCACGTATTAGCTCTTCTTCTTTTGCTGACTATTTATATATCTGTAATTGTTTTTCTAAAAAGTCTAATGAAACTTCATTTTGGTTACCAGTATCCATATCTTTTATTGTCGCAACTTTACGTAAAGACTCACTCTCGCCAATAAATATTGCAGCAATTGCATTCCGGTCATTTGCACGTTTAATTCTTTTTTTCAAATTACCCGAGTAGCCTAAGTCAACGTGATAGCCTTTTTTTCGCAGTTGTTCGGTGAGGATTAAACTTTCACCTTCTGTTTTCTTATCAACAGGGATGACTACAATTGGTCTTTTGGTAATTATGTCTTCATTTAAAAGTAAAGCTAAACGCTCTACGCCAGCTGCCCATCCGATACCAGGTGTTTCAGGTCCACCCATTTGGCTAATTAACCCATCGTAACGCCCACCTGCGAGAACTGTGCCTTGGGCCCCAAGATCCTTAGTAGTAAATTCAAATGCTGTATGTGAATAATAATCGAGTCCTCTCACCAAATTATGATTGTGCTTGTAAGAAATCCCGAGCTTATTTAGCCCTTCACACAATTCAGCAAAGAAATTTTTTGATTTTTCATTTAAGCTATCTTGAAGCTTAGGTGCATTAGCAACAATAATTTCATCTTCAGTGTCTTTAGAATCAAGAATTCGTAAAGGATTATTTTTCAAACGTTTTAGACTATTTTGTGATAACTTTTTCTTATGTTTATTAAGATAATTACGTAACTCTCGATCGTATGTTGATCGACTTTTTGCATCACCCAAGCTGTTAATTTCAAGGCTTACGTTATTTGTAAGTCCTATTTCTTCCAAGAAATTCTTTGCCAGAGAGATTACCTCAATGTCGGCTTGAGGTTTCGCAACTCCTAAAATTTCTATGCCAACTTGATGAAATTGACGGCGCCTACCTTTTTGCGGTCGCTCGTACCGGAACATAGGGCCCTTATAGAAATACTTTATAGGGAGGTCTTGTTGTAAACCATTGGAGATAAAAGCTCTTGCGATACCTGCCGTTCCTTCAGGCCTTAGTGTGATGGAATCTAGTCCCTTATCCTCAAATGTATACATTTCTTTAGTTACTATATCGGATGTGTCCCCAAGTGTGCGACTAAAAATCTCTGTAAATTCAAATATTGGTGTTGAGATCTCATCAAATCCGTAGCGTTTTGCAACCCGGAAGGCAGTTTCTTCTACTGATCGATAACGACGACACTCATTTGGCAAAATATCTTGAGTGCCACGAGTTGGCTTTAATAAAGTCATTTTAATGTTCGCTGCATAATTACATGTCCATTAAGCTAGCACCTTACTATAGTCTTGGCAGCATTAAGTGCAAATTAGAAAGGTAAAATAAATATATTATGTCCGATGAATTAAGCCAATTTAAGTTTTGAAAAGTCATTCTATAACTGCAGATCCATTTTTTAGTTTCGTAGCATCTAACATTACATTACGACGAATAGCACCAACCGGGCCAATATTTGGAACAACGATGCCGTCGACCAATATTTTTAATGCACCGGCGTTACCGGTAATGAGAGTTAGACCAGGCTTGTCAGGGACCTGAAAGCGCTGGCCTTTCTTTAAAAGGCGCGTTACCAACAATCGTTTAGCCTTGTTATCGCGCACCTGAATATAGCTGTCCGTAAGGGCTTCCAAAACAATTCTGGAAGATTCTGCTCCCGGTGTTTTATTTTGTTCGAGATTATTTGTTGTAATTTCTGTTGATGGTTCCTTCTCTAATGTCACTATCGGGCTTGGCTTTGTTTTAGTTTCTTTATTGGTTAAAATATTTGATTCTAATTTACTGCCAGACGAAATTTTGGGGTTTGTTTTTTTGTTAGGCTCTACAGATATAATTGGGCTCGGTTTGCTTTCAAATTCCGGGGGTGTATCTGTTTTTAGCTTTGGGTTTTCTTGTCCAGGCTTGTCCTGCAAAGGACCTTCTTTTTCTGTAGTTTTTATTTTTTCTGTTTCTGGACTTATTTCTGGTGAGTCAATCTTATCCGAAGGCTTAATTTTGTTGTTTTTCAGGTCTATCTTTTTTGAATCAAAACTTTTTAAACTTTGAGTTGCATAATTCTTATCGACTTTATTGTTTTTATTAGTATTAGTGTTAGTGTTATCTGGTTCATTCTTGTTTCCAAGAGTTTCTAATATATTTTTTGTAAAATCCTCTTTGACGGTTTTAGTTTTTAGTGGTTTTTTTTCTCCTTTCTTGGGCAAATTAGTTGCCGAAGGTTTATCGTCGATTAAAGATTCTAAAGATTTTGGGACATCCACTATCTGATCAGTAGTAGCAGTATTTTTCACGGAAAAAAAATACCAAGTGCCATAACTAATTATGGCTATTATTAATCCAAGTAATAATATTGCAGCCCCTGGGATACCACTTTCAGCCACATAAGATGGAAATTTTAGTTCTGTCTTTGTTTTATCCCGGACAACTTCGGTTCGATAACGCTCAATAATTTCTTCGCTTTTTAATCCAAGATAAGTCGAATAAGAACGAATAAATCCAATAACATAGATGTCTCCAGGAAGATTTTTGAATTGGTTCTCTTCCAGAGCCTCCAGGTACACCTGACGAATACGAAGGTTGTTAGAAACTTCGCTTAAATCTTCATTTCTATTAATTCGTGTGGTCTTTAACAGGTAACCAATGTTATCTTGATTGGTTAAATCCTCATCCACCCATACGTTAATATTATTTTCTTCACTCATTTACGCTATTGCTTTCGCATGCATTAGTCGTTTTATTTGAAAATCCGTTTATCCGATCAATAAAATTTTCACCCCAACTTTTCAGTTCAGATTTCTGATTATTATCTAGTTCTTAATAATACTGAGTGTGCAAAACGACAATTAAATGCTTCATAATTTAAATTAAGAATTTACACATAAATCTGCGTGCTCTCAAGAAATCTTTTAAAACATAAAGTTGTTTTGGATTATATTAAATTAACTACGATTATTTAGTATTTTAGCTAATTTGATATAATTGAATGAGTTTTAACAAATAATACAAAGATAAAGAGCGAAATAACGTTCTTATGGCTATATCAATTCGATAAAGCCCTGACGCCTAACTGGTCTAACAACACCAGAGATTTGATATTAATAATCTAGTTCAGTTTGGTACCTAGATTTTTAAAAAATTAGGAGTACCCGCTAAAATAAAAAAACATTCCCTTTTCCCCGATAGAAAACGAAGTTTTTCAACTTTGAGATTAATTTGGGTCGGCGTTGTAATCCGTCTTGAATTGACTAAAAAAAGGCCGGTGATGAATTCACCGGCCCATACGAAGTAAATGCAATAACTATTTATTTACCTGATCAACACTTGCACCTGCTACAAGCGCACCTCCACATACGATCGCGGCTGGTGGAAAGAATGCTATGGCAACTCCGCACGCCACAGCTCCTGCAGACGTTGCAGGGTTTGCTTTGATCGTTGAGATTGTCTTATCAGCGATCGTGGATTTTTCATGGTGACCGGCAAAACTATAATTTGGAATTGAGACAACAAGTGTAACAAACAAAATAACAAAGAGTTTGCGCATATAATTTCTCCCTTAAATCAATTAACTAACTAAAACATTTTCTTGCACCGCATTATAAATCCATTTTTTTAGTTTCGCAAAGGCTTTAACGTTAATAAAATCGTCTACTCGCATCAATTAAATTTGGAATTTATAACCCCAGATAGAAAATTATCTGCGATTGAGTCGGCAATGAATTTAATATTATATTCTGGTTTTGTATTGATCCAAATTGCCGCGGCATTGCATTGACAAATTATTTGTAACATTGATAAATGGCAATCTATAGATTCTTTAAAAGTAGCGTTAGCTACTCCTTCATCTAATATTTTTTTGAATATTGTATTATAATCTATAATCATCTTGTTCACTTTACTTCTTCGGGATTTGGGGAGGTATCTTAATTCTTGTACAAAAGTCTTATAATAATTTGGGATCGAATTAATGGGCTCAATATGGTTATAGATTGCCGCACGAATTTTTTTGACTGTCGTTTGTGAGCTTTCAGCTATAACTGTTAGTTTCTTAATTAAGCCCTTTGTACCGTGCAAACATACCATTTCTAGGGCCTCGTCTTTAGACCTAAAATAATAATAAAGGCTACTTTGTGCAATTCCAAGATTTGTGGCGATTTCACCCGTGGAGGCACCGTGGTAGCCTTTATCAGCGAAAACGGCGGCGGCCGAGTTTAAAATTTCAATTTGCCGACGGAGGTATTTTTCTTTTTTGTCGGTTTTTTTTTCTACATTCCCTTCTAACATATGAATACCTAATTAAAGTTTCTCTATCAATTTCCCCTTTATAATTTTGCGTGTTGGTGTTAAAGGCATTTCGTTAATAACAATAAGTCGCTCGGGCCATTTGTTCTTTGCAATCTTCTTTTTATCAAGCAAGTCACATAAATCTTCTAACGTTACTTTATTATCGTCTATCAAAGTTATAAAACAACATGCTTTTTCTCCCAAAATAGGATCAGGCATTGGCACAATGGCTGCTTGCTCGACGTTTGGGTGACCTGTGATTAAGTCTTCAATATCTGCCGGGTTAAATTTTACGCCACCTCGACTTATGACGTCTTTGGTTCGTCCAGTAATGCTTAAATTTCCAACTTTATCGATAATTGCTATATCACCTGTTTTAAACCAACCATCTTCTGTAAATGCATTCTCATTAGCTTCCGGGTTATTCAAATAGCCAGGAAATACAGAACTGCCTCGAACTTGCAATTCACCCTCGGTATTTGCTGGTAAAACCTCATCGTTCTCATTAACAACCCTGACTTCATTACCTGGCGCGGCGGGACCTGCAGATTTAAGAGCCAGATCCTTAGGGCTATCGTCACGGCAATATGTGGCACCCGCAGTTTCGGTCATTCCCCATAATTGGCCAATACGAGTTTCACTGCCCTTAGCAGAGATTTTGTTTCGATAAATTTCCAGAACAGAAGGTGGGCAGGCTGATCCAGAGAACATCGAAAATCGAACTGATGAGAAATCATGATCGTCTAGTAATCCGGCATTAATCATTGATGCCGCATGGGGTGGTCCTAAAAATACTGTCGTCGCCTTTGTTTCTTCAATCATTTTTGCAAGATCGGGAGGAGTAAAAACAGGTAGTAAGATATTTGCTGCACCAGCACATAATGCAACGTGAAAATTATAAAGGCCATAAAGGTGACTAAATGGTGCTGCGGAGATATTTCGGTCAGCAGGTGTCATATGAAACTCTGGGACGCTTAAACGAGCATTACCTATCATATTTTGGTAGGTTAAGGGTACTCCTTTAGGATTTGAGGTCGTTCCAGATGTATAAAGCAATAAAAATGGATCGGAGCCAACAGGTGGATTATCTATTTTAGGAACCCCGCTAATTTTTATATTTTTAAAATCTATCGTTCCTGGAAGGGATGTCTTGCCAACAGTAATAATATTTTCAAGAGTGTCTGATTTTTCCTTAATGTCCAGCATTACTTCAGCCGTGTTAAAATTTTTAAACTTTGACAAGCAGATAACAGCACGCGCCCTTGAATGGGATAAAAGGAATTTAATATCGGCATCACGATAGGGCATATGAATAGTTTGCATCACGCCACCAAAAGCGGTAATGGCAAAATAGCTAAGAATAAACTCAAGTGTATTTGGAAGTTGCACGGCAACAACATCACCTTTCATTAAACCAATATCCATTAAGCCGTTGGTTAGTTCGTCAACATTTTCTTTTAAATTTTTGTAACTTATCTCGCCCCCTGAGTAGATAATCGCTGGGGCATCTGGCGTGGTATTGGCATAATTGGCCAGGTGGCTATTTAAAGTTTCATTAATCCAGTAACCTCGCTCAATATAGTTGGCCGCTAATTCTGGTTTAAATACAACAGACTCTCTAATCATCATCGCATCCTTTCTAAACGTTAGTCGTTCTAATGGGCTACTGTAGGCTGCTTTTTTCCATCTTTTGCCACCGCCTAAATGATATATTCTTCGATGTTGATCAATCTTGTGATGTTTACGTTCGGTGAACACGCGAACAACACTTACCTGCTCTGGAAGCAACCCAACTCGCTCGGCTATTTGTTCATCAGTTAGGCCGCTTTCTTCTCTTGCTGCTTCTATTGATGTGAAATCTAAATTTCTGACTGGATCCCCCCGGCGCACTTGTTTATTAAGGCTAAGTTTAAAGACAATTTCTCCAAAGGTCTCAATCATCTGCTGTGTGACACCATACGCCATTTTTATTTTTTCATATTTTCAGTTTTTTCGATAGCGTGCTCTGTTCTTGCGGCAGCTTCCGCTTCAACTATCTTTTGGCGCATGCCGGCACCCCGAGCTACGGGATTTGCCATCGGTGCGGTTTGGGTAATGGGACATACCCTCATGCATTCATAACAAAGCGATAGTAACTCGCCAGCCCCAATTGAAAGTTTATACCAAATTACTTGGTTCTCAGGGCCATGAAGCGCCATACCCCGTTCTATAGGGTCTTTTGCATCAAGAGTATCTAGAAGTACGCTTGGGATTGCCTCATATTGCTGAGACATTTCAGCGCAGGCATGTGCGTCATAATGCATTTCCTCTACTTGATCATCCTCACCAATTGATCCACTTAAACATTCGACAGGGCAATAACGCATACATGGTGTTTGTCCACTTTTTCTATAAAGTTGAACACAGGAGGAATGGGGACAGGGATTATTAGCCATTGGCTGATCAGGAGGCATTTCCATCTCTGTAAAAACTGACGCATAATACATCATCCCATATTCTGGATGAAGCAATATATCTCCCGCCATTGAGCGAGCCCCGATCCCGGCGACTTCTGCATGAAGCTTAAGGCTTTGCATTGGAACACGCGCCCCTTTCTCTGGGTTCATATCAGGTGGTACAAAAATCGCGCGGAAGCCAAATTTGGCTTCGATATAAAATGCTAAACCGTAAGCAATTCGGTACGCCATTGTTTCTGTATCACCAATATATGCCAGCGTTTTTGCGTCGGCTGCCCAAGACCCGCGGGTACCTCCACCAACACCAATTGATATAATTGATTTTACTTTTGGTAACATATCAGTAGGACGAGCACCTTCGGGTGCAACGCGCTCCAATGTATTAATATTGGCAATTCCGAATGCAAGTGCACCTTTTTTTTCAGCATATGCTTTGCACATACTTTTGGTATCGTCAGAATTATATTTTGCCTTAACCACTGGTATTACTCCAAATTATTATATTATTTAGTACATATATCTAAAATTTTTCAATAGGTCTATCGAAATTATTATCGTCGCCTCTTGACGTTGTCCATTAATGTGCCAAATTAGTATAGGTTATTGCGTTTGAAAGGGTGCCTTATAGGGCCTTTTAAAGTCGGAACTCGCTTTTATAAAGGGAAAATTGGATGTCTCGCTTACCTGTTTTTGATAGCCCATTGCTTTTAGGGTTTGATCATTTTGAACGTGTTATAGACAGAGTAGCAAAATCTTCAGCTGAGGGTTACCCTCCATACAATATTGAACAAATAAATGAGGAGGCCCTCCGCATAACTATCGCAGTTGCTGGGTTTTCAATGGATAACTTAGAGGTGACAACAGAGGATAATCAGTTGTTCATTCGTGGAAGGAATACGGATGGTGATAAAGAGAGGGTTTATCTGCATCGTGGAATTGCAGCACGACAATTCCAGCGGAGTTTCGTTTTAGCTGAAGGTATCGAAGTCGTTGCCGCGCGTCTCGAAGACGGGCTGCTTCATATTGATATGTCTCGACCTATCCCCGAGCCAGAAGTCCGCAAAATTAAGATTGAGAAAATTCAACCAACTGTTAAAACGAGTGGCAAGAAAATAGAAACTATAGAGTTGGATCCGACAGAATAGTTTTAAAATAATGAATTATCATTAGTGAAGAAGGTATTAAAATGAAGCAGTACGACGACCTATCGACAGATAATGTCCCTATAGAATTAAACTCCAAATCTTCCAATGTAGAATTTATTTTTCTCGGTTTAGATGAAGTAGCTTATGTTAAAAAGATTATTGAGGATGGCAAGAATATTTTTGGTATTTTTGCTGCTGATGGTGAACAGATTGGAATATCTTCTGAATTTGAACTCGCCCGGGCGATCGCTATTCAAAACGATCTTTATCCCGTTAATGTTCAATAAAATAGTTTGTTGGTACTCTTAATTAATTGTTGTTCAAGTTAAAGCAATTAGCTTTTGAATAGGCTCATGCCGCCTGATGTTTTCCATCTTCAATCAAAAGAGAATATAATGCTTCAGGGTTGTTTGATCCCCTTAGCTTTTTGCAATTAGTTTTATTTCTTAGATAGCGCGAGATACAGGCTAATGCCTTTAAGTGTTCTGCGCCGGCTGTTTCTGGGGCTAATAACAAAAAAATTAAATCAACCGGTCTTTCATCGACAGAGTCAAAATCTATTGGACGTTCAAGTCGAGCAAAAAAACCGATTATTTCTTCCAACGTCCCAAGCTTGCCGTGAGGGATGGCAATCCCATCTCCTACACCTGTGGTGCCAAGTTTCTCACGTTCAATTACTATATTAAAAATATCTCTGTCATTTTGGCCAGTTATTTCAGAAATATGCTTAGCAATTTCTTGTAAAGCTTGTTTTTTGCTCGTTGCTTTTAGATTTGCTAAAATACGCTCGGGAGTGATTAAATTGGCGAGTTCCATAACATTCCTTTGGTAACTTCTTATAAGGTAGGTGGTATTAAACCCAAATAAATTCGATTCTAGAAGAAAATTAACTGAGAGAAGGGCGGAACCTAGTGTGGTCTATTAATTCTGTCAAGTAAATGATTCGGAAATAACATATGTTGCCTGCAGTAATTTATTTAATTATTAAGAATTATTAATGGATTGTTTTTCTCGTCGTCGTTGCACGGAAGAAGGAATCTTCATTGATTCTCGGTACTTGGCGACAGTCCTTCGGGCAATTTCAATTCCATCGATTTTAAGTATTTCAACTAATTTATCATCAGATAGAATCTTTTGTGGGGACTCATCGTTAATCAAGGCCTTTATTCTATGGCGAACCGATTCTGCTGAGTGTGCCGACCCCCCTGTTGAAGAACCTATAGCTGCCGTGAAAAAGTATTTAAGTTCATAAATACCGCGCGGCGTGTTTATGTATTTGTTGGAAGTAACCCTACTCACGGTACTTTCGTGCATTTCAATTTCATCTGCAATATCTTTCAAAACCAAGGGTTTAAGATGTTCTACCCCTTTGGTGAAGAAAGCTTCCTGTTGCGCAACAATTTCAGTTGCGACTTTAAGGATCGTCGTGGCTCGCTGATGTAGAGATTTTACTAACCAATTAGCAATTTGTAGCTTTTCTGTTACGTACTGCTTTTCTTTTTTTGTCCTTACTGACTTTTTAATCATAGAATAATATTGCTTATTGATAAGAACTTTTGGCAGGGTATCGTTGTTGAGTTCCACGATCCAGGTATTAGAGGGGCCGGAGCGCATCATGACATCGGGTGTTATTGGTTGAGTAATAACATGATCAAATGCTTCTGCCGGTTTATGATTAAGTGCCCAGATTTCATCAATCATATCTTTGATATCGTCTAAATCCACACCGCAAAGTTCTGAAAGAGTTTTATAATCATGCTGTATTAATAGTTCAATATTTTGTAGCAGAATTTCAATTGCAGGGTCATACCGATTAAGTTCGCGTAATTGAATCGACCAACATTCCGACAAGTCTCGGGCAAAAATACCAGGAGGATCAAGTGCTTGAAGTTTTGCTAAAACAATTTTGATACGAGATAGATCACACCCAAGTAATTTAGCACTAGTTTCCAGTTCAACCGGTAATCGACCAGATTCATCAAGTAAATCGAGTAAATGCATTGCAATAATGCGTTCAGCTGGATCAGTAATATCAATCTGTATTTGTTGAGTTAAATGCTCTCGAAGGGATGTTTCTTGGCGCACATTTTGTTCTAAAGAATAATCTGAATGATCAAAATTTGTGTTTCCATTTCTGCCTAGTGGTTTGCTCCATTCAGAGATTGAGCCACCATCTTCATTATGAATTGTTGTTGCCGGTTCTGCTGCAGGCTCGCTATCCCATATATTATCGTAATTCTCCATATCTAAAGCATTCACTTGACTTTCAGTAACGTGCTCATTGCTGATAATATTTACCGTCTCCAAATCATCTACATCATCTGTTGATTCATTATGTTCATTTATTACCTCGGCTAATCCTTCTTGGTTTTTCCTGGTATTGCTGTCATCGCGTTCTAGCATAGGGTTTTCCGCAATTTCCGCTTCGACAAATTCATTCAAATCGATATTTGACATTTGGAGTAGTTTGATCGCCTGCTGTAATTGCGGCGTCATAGTGAGGGTCTGGTTGAATTTAAGATCTAATCGAGGGCTTAACGTCATAATACGTTACATCTACAAATTGAACCGATCCCCAAGATAGACGCGGCGAACGTCTTCATTTCCGACAATATCGGATGGGGACCCTTCCATTAGTACCATGCCATCGTGGATGATGTAGGCACGATCAATGATATCTAAAGTGTCGCGAACATTATGATCAGTAATTAAGACTCCGATACCGCGATTCTTAAGATGCGAAATTAGGTCTCTAATATCCGAAACAGCAATTGGATCAATTCCAGCAAGAGGTTCGTCTAACAAGATGAAATGAGGGCGTGATGCTAATGAACGAGCTATTTCAACTCGACGTCTTTCACCCCCAGATAGTGCCAATGATGGTGTTCGCCGAAGGTGAGAAATTGAGAATTCAGCAAGTAAAGCTTCTAATACAGCTTCTCTACGCTCTCTTGATTTTTCGACAATTTCTAGAATCGCCATGATGTTATTTTCGACCGTTAAACCTTGGAAAATTGAAGCTTCTTGAGGCAGATAACCAACGCCTATACGAGCACGCCGATACATTGGTAGATCTGTAAGCTCTTGCCCATCTAATGTAATTGTCCCATAGTCCGGCTGAATCAGCCCGGTGATCATATAAAAACAGGTTGTTTTTCCTGCACCATTTGGTCCCAATAGGCCAACTACTTCTCCTCGCTGAACCGTCAAAGATACACCGCGGACCACGGGACGTTTTTCGAACCTTTTGCCAAGATTATTAGCTGTTAGGCCAAGAGAATTATTGGCAACCAATCGCGGAGAATTAACATCTTGTATTCTATCAACCATTTTGAATTATTATTTTCCAAGTTTAATGATTACACATTAGAAATTTCTTTATTTAATAATAGGCTCCAAGTTTACACCTATGAACTCAGAACTCAATTAAAACATTTAAATTTCAGTGTTAGCAAAGTAACAACTATTTACTATTTTTCTTGGGCAGTAAGTAGCCTCGGACACGTTTCCTCTTTCGTTGATTCCGATTTTTGTTATTAGGTAATGATTTTGCACCGGCGTTGGTTAACAGCTTACTAACTCCTGTTTTTAAATTTATGATAGCACTATCCCCGTTAAGTTGGTTGCCATCTCGACTAATACGGATATTACCATCCAGCGTTGCAATCCCAGATTTAACATCATAAATACCTTTATCTGCCCATATAGATTCGGAATTAGTAACAATGCGGACATTCTCAAATGCTTGAACACGACTTAGTTGTGATTTGCCAAATTTGTTCTTAAAAAAAAGTGCAACAAGGGTATTGGCGCGTAACACCCTGCCATTGTGATTGGCTGTTGCATTTCTTCGAGCCACTGCCATCTCTTTCTTTTCATAATATTCTAATTGCTGATCTGCCGTAATAGTATTTTTTCCAGAGATCAAAGAAACTTTCTTTCCCGTTACAACTAAAACACCTTTTGTGAGATCGTAGACACCCTTAGAGCCAGTTATTTTTTGGGTTGGCGATGTAATTTTTACCTGCCCGGATGCATCTAAACGGGATATATTAGAGTTGCCTTTCTTATCTTTTTCATAAAATGCTCGAAGTGTATCAGCTTCCACGTTGGCATTACCGCGGGTCGCCTTAGCCTTGCCCGTTGCAATCATCAACTGGTTGTCGCGCTGCCATTCAATTCCGTTATCAGCAGTAATTTCTATTGGCTGGTCATTTGCCCCTGTGGCCAAGTCAATTACTTGGGAGAAAACTAGTGATGGGGTAATCATGGCAAATAGGATTATAAATTTGGGAATTAGTTTTTTGAACATTATTGTTAACCCTATGTCGTCAATTTATATTTTTACTGAAGCCAGGCTCAACGATTAATTTTGATTTTCCAGTAAATATAAAATGATTGCTCTTTTTTTCTATTCGAAAACCCTCCGCAGTTAAATTACCAAAGGGCCCTTGCCCTCTAATTAATACATTGCTAATTGCAGTTCCTTTGGAGAGATCTATTGTTGCTTTTTCAGTATTGAACTCATAGCCAGTGTCATGAAATAAATTAACTGAACCGATTAAGTCTAGGGTTTGTTTTTTTTGATTATAGGTTCCATTATTTGCCATTATAGCTAACCACGTGCCGTCTTCAATTCCGATATCTGCTTTTGGCATTTCTAATTCAATTGTCGTTCGACCAATATTTGTAGTTTTTGCCATATCAGCTGTAATTGAGAATGGTTGGTTTTTTGAGTCTGTACCAACAAAGCGTGCATTTATCATATTTAAATCTTCTGAATCGGAACTTTGGATATTCTTAAAATTTATTGAGAATCTTTTATCCTGGCCCTTCATCTGTGGCCATAGGAATAACATACCCAACATTAACAGGGCAATTGCCGATAAAGTAAGTTTCATAAAAAAAACATATCTACTGTAACTAGCTGATTTAGTATGGGTATTACCTTTTGTTATTTCATCAAGCTCTGATTTTTTCATATTTAATCTTGATCCACCTTTTTAGACGGTTTTTGAATAGAAATGCCCTGTACTCATTGTTTTAACCTAAGCTATCCCTGCCCGGAGACAGTCGTGAACGTGTAATATTCCCATAATTTGTTTTTTTTCATAAACAAAAAGGCCAGTTATTTTGGCATTATTCATGATTTGAAGAGCTTCACTCACTAACGCATTGGGTCTTATGGTTATTACGTTGGGGTTCATAACCTCGGCCGCTGTTAAGTCTAATATGCCGTGAGCCATATGGCGTCTTAAATCGCCGTCTGTTACAATACCTGTTAGACTGCTGATTTCGTTTATTATACCAATACAACCAAAGTTTTTTGCTGTCATTTCAGTAAGAACCTCTGTCATGAGATCTGATTCCTTGGCGATCGGAAGGGCGTCCCCAATGTGCATGATATCGGAAACTTTGAGTAGGCTCTGACCTAGATGGCCACCTGGGTGTCTTAATTTAAAGTCTTCAGCGGTAAACCCTTGACGTTCCATTAGGACTACAGCTAGTACATCACCATAAGCCATCATCATGGTTGTTGAGGTGGTTGGAGCTAAACCAATAAAGCATGCTTCATCCGCTGGAGGTAATAGAAGACTAACATCAGATTCAAGTGCTATTGAGCTTCCTATCTCGCTGGTTATACAAATTAGTGGAATTTTAAACCGTCGGGTATAGGAAATGATGTCATTTAATTCGGGGGTTTCCCCTGAATTTGACAGTGCTAGGACAACATCATCTTCACTAATCATTCCTATGTCACCATGACTAGCTTCGCCAGGGTGAATAAAAAAAGCAGGTTTTCCAGTTGAGGCTAATGTAGCTGCAATTTTTTTTGCAACATGACCACTTTTTCCCATTCCTGTAACAACTACGCGACCTTTAATGCTTTGAAGTATATTTAGAGCATTAGTAAGAGTGTCATTCAAAGATTTTGAGAGCTGGGTAAGCCCAGCTGTCTCAATTGACAGAACACGTTTAGCAAGTTCGAGATCTTTTAATGTTTTATTGTTGCTAGTATTCATATGATACTCGTTCTAAATTTATTTATTTTGTTCTAGATATAAATTAATAAATAATAGCCCTAAAACTTAAGAAGGCCTTTTTGCTTTCTGCTGGCGTATGTTTTCACTTTTCAATGGGCAAAAATATTCACATTGTTCCAGCCTTTCACGTCCAATTCGGCCTGGTAAGGTAGAAAATCAAAACAGGCTTGTGCCAGCTCAACGCGGTCTTCACGAATAAGGCGATTGTTAAGAACCTCCATTAATTGGTGAAGATAAAGTACGTCTGAAGCTGCATAGTTTTGTTGTTCTTCGCTTAGTTCTGGGCTGGCCCAGTCCGATTGTTGCTGTTGTTTCGAAATTTCGACATTAAGTAATTCAGCGCAAATATCTTTAAGCCCGTGGTTTTCTGTGTAGGTTCGCGTTAGGCGTGAAGCAATGCGAGTACAAAAAATAGGAGAGCAAGTAACTCCGAGGTATGTTTTGATCGCAGCGACGTCAAAACGTGCAAAATGAAAGATTTTAAGGCTATCTGGGTTACTTAGCAATTTTTTTAAATTAGGTGCATCGTAATCTTTGGCCTTAAATTGCACCAAATGTGCATCACCCTTGCCGTCAGATAATTGGATCAGGCATAATCGGTCTCTTTGAAGCAGTAAACCCTGTGTTTCTGTATCAATCGCTATGCTACTGCCAAAATTTAGTTCTGGAGGGATATCTTCTTGGTATAAGTGGATAGTCAATTTCAATATTCCTATAGTTTCTAAAAGTTTAGCATCAAATAAAGTATGAGAGAAGGTCTGAACGAACACAATTTAAGGTCAGGATCGTCCATAGCTCTAGCCCAAAAAAATAATCGTACTAACTTGATTTTGGCATTAATTCAATGTTTTACGGCGTACTAGCATATTCTTTAAAGCCCGTCATGTTTTTCTTTCATTGCGACATAAATAAAATAAAGCCCTTGTTTAGTATTTGATAAAGCAATTTATTTGTTCTTAAATTGGTATTTGCTAAGTTAAACATTTTTGCAATTAAAACAGATAGAATATAACCCTATTTATATTTCTTTTGTCTTATAATTTTTGTGTCATACTTAAACTATGAACGACTTGGCTATAAAATTCCCCGTTCTTCACCTGGCTAAGGGGTTTTCAGCTTATCGGAGCGGAAATTATTCTCAAGCCTTCAGAGAATGGGAAATCCTTGCAAAAGCTGGGAACGCTACAGCGGAATTTAGTCTAGGGATGTTGTATTATAAAGGTCAGGGGGTCAAAAAGGACTACAGGGTTGCAGTTAAGTGGTACACGCTGGCTGCAAATAAAGGAAATGAATTTGGCCAGTACAATCTAGGTTGGATGTATGAGGCTGGAAATGGTGTCAATCAGGATTATGGAATCGCTGCCAAATGGTATTTGCTTGCCGCAGAAAAAGGTCATTCAAATGCTCAGTATAATCTTGGTTTACTTTGCAAAACAGGCAAAGGAGTTGCAAAAGATTATAAAACAGCAGTTAATTGGTATTTACTGGCCGCAAAACAGGGAAATGCTCGAGCACAGCATAACTTAGCTCTAATGTATCAGTCAGGGGCAGGCGTGCCCCAGGATTATGGGTCTGCAGTGAAGTGGTATACTCTTTCTGCTGAACAAGGTAATAAAAGTGCCCAATTAAATTTAGGGCAGATGTATTCAAAAGGGTTGGGTGCCAAGCAGGACGACGTTTATGCGTATATGTGGTGGAAAATTGCTGAAGCCAGCGGTGATAAAATCGCAAAAAAAAATATCATTGCAGTTACTAAGAGGATGACACCTAGTCAAATTTCGCGAGGGGATAAATTAGCTACAGATTTTCGAATTAACAAATCTGATGAATTTTAATCTAACAAGATTAATAAGAAGAATTGGTCATAATATAGAACAGAAAAATTAGCAGCTATTAACAAGGTTAGGTAGGTTTTCTATTTTAATTAATAACCCAATTTCTATTTTTTTAATATTTCTCATGGATATAGTAAGCAATGCCATCCAATATACATGAACATAGGCAAACGTAGCCTGTTATTTCTGGTTGAAGTGAGCAATATGTATTTTTTTCTTTAGTCGATTTTTTTAATTCTCGAATTTCGGATTCTTTTAGCGGATTTTTAATTTCTTCACGTAACATTCCAAAGTCTATCATGCGTATCTCATTATTGGTTGGTATGCCTTGGTGATTTATTTTATTAGTTGAGTTTGTGTCGTGTATTTATTTCTAATCTGGAATAACGGCGGTCACCTCAATTTCTAGTTTTGCTTCTTTTTCAACTAGGCCCGCCACCTGGATCCCCGTCATTGCCGGGAAGACTTTACCAATTTCTTCCTGATAAATTTTACCAAGATGCTTCAATGATGCATTGTATTCATCCAAATCGGCGAGATACCATGTCATTCGAGTTATGTGTTCTGGCTTGGCGCCCGCTTCATGTAAAACGGTCACAACATTCTTTAGCGCCTGCCGCGCCTGTCCAGAAAATTCGGTAGTTTCAAATTTCTCTTTTTCGTTCCATCCGACCATGCCGGCCACAAAAATCATGGTTCCTTTTGCAGAAACTCCATTACTATATCCCTTTGGTTGTGGCCAATTTGGTGGTTGTAAGATTTTCATTACGATGACTCCTATCGGACCTGACTTGTCAACTTGATCAAATTCTTGAAATAGTTTAGACCTGAAATTATTCTATAATAAACTAAGATATCGTATTTGAGCAAAGAATTTTCATAACTTTGGATACGATTTTGATTGGATATAATAAATGAAGATTTCGTGTATTGGAGGTGGTCCGGCCTCTCTCTACTTCTCCATACTTGCAAAAAAAAATAATCCCAGTTGGGAAATTA